>DDLS01000146.1 GCA_002340255.1 Cyanobacteria bacterium UBA2566 | reverse complement strand
TAGGCAGGGGTGGATGTCAAGATTAAGATTGACCAGTTGCTCAGTTCTGGTCTCAATTGCCCACTAGTTCCCTAATTATGAGTATGAGCCGACGGAAAAAGCCAAAAATGCTCGTCGTAGATGATGAACCGGATAATTTGGACTTGCTTTACCGAACCTTTCGGCGTGAATTTCAGGTGTCGAAAGCTGAAAGTGGAGCAGACGCGCTCAATGTGTTAGCCACAGAAGGGGAAGTGGCAGTTATTATCTCTGACCAGCGAATGCCCCAAATGAAGGGTACGGAGTTCCTGAGTCAGACAGTCGAACAATATCCGAATACCATGCGGATTATTCTGACTGGGTTTACGGATGTGGAAGATCTGGTAGAAGCGATTAATTCCGGCCAGGTTTATAAATATATTACGAAGCCTTGGGACCCGACAGAATTAAAGGGAGTAGTTGATCGAGCGGCTCAAACCTACGATCTGCTTAAACAGCGCACGGAAGAGTTAGAAGCTTGTGAGTCTCAAACCCTACTGCTCTCGACTTTAGTCAAGTTAACTGAAGAGTCTCAAGAGTTAGAGACTGCTTTAGGGGCGATCGCCGAAGTATTTGCTCAAGCCTTTGAAACTCAAGGGTGTATCCTGCAAATTATTAAAGATGGTGGATTAGCTTCTCCTGTGGGTCGTTATAGCAGTACTGATGAGCTTCTTGACTTAAGTACGGATGCCTTAACTCAAGAAGCTTTATCTTCGGCTACCCTTCAATATTCAGAACTTGCTGATGGCCCGATTAAGGCCCATCTGGCTATGCCCATCTACTATCAGCAAAAACTCTTAGCTCTGCTTTCCCTACAATGGACGCAAGCGTATAATCTGAGCGAGGAAGAAAAAATTTCTATTCATACCTCTGCCCAACTTGTAGGTTTGCTTATTGCTGCCATGGGTTAGGGGATGGGGGAATGGGGGATAGGGAGACACGGGGACACGGAGACTTCTGAATGATTTCCCTATTATCCACTACCTATTGCCTATTGCCTATTACCTATTGCCTTTCAATGACTCATGCCTCAGGTTCAGGATATCTTTAATCGTATTGCTCCAGTTTATGACCAGATGAACGACTGGTTCAGTTTAGGGCAACATCGCATTTGGAAACAAATGACGGTTCAGTGGAGTGGAGCCAAACCCGGCTCGGTGGCGATCGATCTGTGCTGTGGAAGTGGCGATCTGACGCGGTTATTAGCTCGACAAGTGGGATCTAGTGGTCAAGTGTATGGGGTGGATTTTTGTCAGAATTTGCTGGCGATCGCCCAAAATCACTATACCTGGACTCCCATCGAGTGGATGGAAGCAGATGTCCTCGATCTTCCCTTCAGCGATCGCACCTTTAATGCTGCCACCATGGGCTATGGACTCCGCAACGTCTCCAGCATTCCCCAAGCCTTACAAGAACTCCATCGTGTCCTCAAGCCCGGTGCAACGGCTGCCATCCTGGACTTCCATCGTCCCAACCAACTCCTACTCGAGCAATTTCAACAGTGGTATCTGAATCAAATTGTCGTTCCTTACGCCCAACAACAAGGACTCACAGAAGAATATGCGTACATTATCCCCAGTCTCCAGCGTTTTCCCCTTGGCCTCGAACAAGTTGACCTGGCCTACCAAGCTGGATTTACCCATGCTGTTCATTATCCGATCGCAGGCGGTATGATGGGAGTATTGGTCGCTACCAAATCTGTTGATTCCTAGTCTTAGCCTTGCGTTTTCTAGATCTTTGGATATACATCACTCCTCCCATTGCTGGTGGCATTATTGGCTATTTCACCAATGATTTAGCTATTAAAATGCTCTTTCGCCCCTATCGAGCGATTTATATTGGTAAACGGAAACTCCCCTTTACTCCCGGTTTAATTCCCAGTAACCAAGGACGGTTAGCTCAGAGAGTTGCAGATACGATCATGGGGTCTTTGCTCACCCCTACGGAACTGCAAAATTTAGCCCGTCGCTTATTACAAACCGAGCGCACTCAATCGGCTATTCTTTGGTTACTCCAGTTAGCCTTAAAGCAGCTAGAGGCAGACAAAGAGCAAAAAACGATTAAAATTCTTGCTGGCATCCTCAAAGATTTACTCGGTCAATCCCTACCGCGCTTAATTCGGGTGTTAGCTCGTCGAGAAGATTTTCTCGAAGACCAGATTAATCATATCTTCGATCAAGTCTTGTTAGATTTTAGTTTAACGGAAGTTCAGGCGCGATCGCTGTGTGAATGGCTCTTTCATGTTGTCTGTCCCCCGAATACCATTCGCCAAGCCCTGATAGACTTTCTCACTGACTACAATATTCAAATCATTGACGAAGGGTTTCGAGAAAAAACCAGCGGCACCTATTGGGTAGTTGCCAACCTCCTCGGGCTGAAAAACGCCTTACATCGTCTCCGTAACTATTGTTTAGATGAACGGGAAGAAGCTAACCAAAAAATAAAAGAACTCATAGATGCTTTAGGGATTCAGCATAAGATCAAACAATGGTTACAAAGTCTTTCCCTACAAAATTTACCCGTTCTCACCGTGCGGCAACTGCGTAAAAATATCCGGCACAGTGTCAGAATTTATTTACAAGAACGAGGATCGGACTTAATTCAAGGCTTAGGTAACTCCATTAACTGGGAAAATATTGCGACCTTGATCTTAACTCGGCTGCAAAATTCGAGCATTATGCAATCCTCCTTAGAAATTGTTAGCCAAGAACTGGCGCTAGTTTTAGACCGCTACTTAGAAAAAGATATGGAATTGATTATTGCCCAAGTTATTCCCATTTTAGATATCGATCAGGTGATTATTGACCGCGTTAATGCAACCTCTCCCGCTAATTTGGAAATGGCGATTAATGGAATTGTCCGCAGTGAATTACAAGCCATTGTAAACTTAGGTGGAATATTAGGGGCAATCGTTGGCTGTTTACAAGTCAGTTTCTTATTGTTAAAATAGAATGGCATTTAGCTAGTCTAGTATAAATTGAAAATTTCTTAAACTATGGTAGACACTAAACGATTTTTTATTTGTGGTTCAGCCCTCACTGGACAACCCGATCATCAAAATCTGCAAGGTGCCCATTTGATTTGTGTTACTCAAACTTTACCACTCTATCGCCTCTATTCTGTTGACGATTTGCATCCAGGAATTTATGAGGTTTCTGAAGGTGGAATTTCGATTCCAGGAGAAATTTATGAACTTACAATTGAGCAATATAATAATCTGATGGCGAATGAACCCCCTGGATTATATGAAGGCCAAATAAAACTAGAAGATGGCTCAGAAATTTCTGCCATGCTTTACCCTCAAAAACTGATTGAAAGCTATGGTTGGCTAGATATTTCTAAATATGGTGGATGGGCAGCTTATAAACAGCACCTCTTAGATCCGAGTGCCCCTCATCCTTAATAAGATTTGCTGACTTTTTCCCTAGGAGCAAATTTGCTCCTAGAGTATATCCCCTCGAAAAGAAGTAACGTTTGACGATAGGTATTGCGAGAATAACCTGCCATTAGGTAAAATGAGAGACTTGTGATATAAAACTTTCGTTGTTAATTGAAATGACAGAACCTTCAAAATCCTCTCTTTCGGGTTTGGGGAAAGTATGGAATCAGCATCGGGAAAATGTAGTGATTATCGCGATCGCGGCGATCATAGCGCTATTGGTACGGACGGCGATCGCCGAACCCCGCTTTATTCCGTCAGATTCTATGTTTCCTACCTTAGCAGTCGGCGATCGCCTAGTGATTGAAAAGGTTTCCTATCATTTCCATCCCCCTGAAACGGGTGATATCGTTGTTTTTGAACCCCCACCCCAACTCCAAGCTCAAGGATATCGCAAAGATCAAGCCTTTATTAAACGAGTCATTGGTCAACCGGGGCAAACTGTCGAAGTTTCTGGAGGTAAAGTGTATCTGAACGATCGACCGATTCAAGAAGATTATATTGCTGAACCGCCAGAATATCACTGGGGGCCAGAACTTGTTCCCGAGGGGCGATTATTTGTTATGGGAGACAACCGCAACGATAGTAATGATTCCCATATTTGGAAGTTCTTACCCCAGAAAAATATTATAGGTCGCGCTGTTGTTCGCTTTTGGCCTCTCGATCGTCTAGAAATTATTCGTCATTGATTGGCTTAGACGCAATGAAGCGTAAATAGGGGAGCAAGGCCATAATTTGCTCTCCAGATAAACTGAGGCGACGTTGAAAATCGACCCAATCTTGATAGTCTCCCTGATGCTCCCTCTGGGTAATCATTGCTTCAGCTAGGGAGCGATCGATGACCGGAATTTGTACAAGTTCTGATAAAGACGCTTGATTCACATTTAACTCTAGGCTGCGATCGTAATAACAAAACTGTAAAATCGGCTCAATTGGACGCAATCGTTTTACGGGTAAAGCTAGGGCTGCAGCAATATCTTCTAAACGGTAGAATTGTACTCCTGTTTGAGTGAGATGAACGAGCGATCGGGCTTGATGAATCGATAAAAGAGGTAACCGTAACCAATCATCTACCGTGGCTTGATTGACATCAATTTTGATCCCAAATTGAGCCGCTAAAGCGATTTCTTCTAAGGATTGAAACCGATAATAGGGATCGAGAAGCCGAGTCCGGGTAGGATTAGATAATATAGCTCGTAATTGATTTTTCAGTATCTGAATGACTCGATTTAACTCAGCCATAACTTGATACATTTAACCTCTGCATATTTAATATACAGCACTTGGCGATTTTAAAGGAAAAGCGGTATTACCCATTATCGAGGTTCCAATTACCTATTACCCATTACCAGCGTGCAGCGCTAGAATTAACATAGCTCTTGTCGCCTATCCAGGAGATTCAATTATGTCATGCATGAGCGTAAAAGACCTTGAAAAAGTACAGGCTATTCTCGAGGCATCTGGCCAAGATTACCGCGTAGAACTTGAAGATGGAAAAATTATTGTTATGGGGCCTTCAGATATTGTTTCTAGTGAAATAACTGTTCTGTTGTCTAGTTTACTCGCAATTTGGGTTTATCCTCGACGTTTAGGACGAGTCTTTGATTCCTCTGGTGGCTTCATCTTACCCAATAGGGACCTCAAAGCACCGGATGTTTCGTTTGTACGTGCTGCACGACTGAAAACAACCCCTCGTTATTTCGGCGATCTGGTTCCCGATTTAGTGGTTGAAATTAAATCTCAAAGCGATCGCATAAAATCACTCGAAGACAAAGTTAAATTATTCCTCAGTCTCGGTAGTTTGGTTGGTCTCCTGATCGATCCCGATCGGCAAACAGTAAACCTTTATCGCGCGAATGCTGAACCCATTATTTTACGAGATAAACAAGAGCTAACGATTCCCGAACTTTTACCAGGTTGGTCAATAAAAATTAACGAAATTTGGCCGCCTGTATTTACCGATGAAGAGAGCAGCGATTGCCTGTAGAAATCTGTGATTAATGCAACATTTCGTTCCCTAGTAAAAATACATTACTACGATCAACAGAGTGAACCAATATGAGCCAGATGAAGGACAGTAGCATGGGAAAAGTATTCACAAACCTAACCGTTACCAATCGCGCCGATGAGATTTTAGCAGAAGCTAGGGTAATTGCTGAAGATCAAATCCGCTCAATCACTCTAAAAGACGTATTAGTTGACACTGGTGCGACGACCTTATGCTTGCCAGAAGAGGCGATCGCTCAACTTGGACTCAAACTTCTGAGAGAAGTCGATGTAGCAACAGCGATGGGAATCGGTAAAGCTGGGATTTTCCGGGATGCTACCTTATCAATTGGCGATCGCCAAGGAACCTTTGAGTGTTTAGCATTACCAGGAGGTCGAGACCCTCTTTTAGGTGTTATTCCCTTGGAATTGTTAGGCTTAGAAATAGACTTAAATAATCGTACTCTAAAACCTTTACCGATTACTCCAACAGAAACTTATCTAACTATTTTGTAATATAGCGCTTTGCGCTAGGGAATAGGGAATAGGCTTTTGGTACATAGCTTTGAGGATTCAACACTGTCCCTCATAACATCGCAAAGCGCTGTAAGCCATACCCATTTTTAATTTTTAATTGATATAGCGATCGCCTGCAAGTTTACCCTACAAGCGATCTCCATACCCTAAAGTGTCTAAATAGGACAACTTAAGCCCCCGGATTTTTTGCTAAAGCGAGCATTTTCTCGATAATCTACAGGGCAGTCAATCACAGCAGGAACGTCTTGTTCTAACGCTTCTTTGAGGATGGGCAATAAGTTTTCCGAAGCGTCTACTCGGTATCCTTTTAATCCCATACTTTCCGCCAATTTAACGAAGTCAGGGTTAGTAAATTTAATGAAGGCAGATTCACCATATTGGTCTTCCTGTTTCCATTCGATTAGCCCATAACCGCCATCATTAAAGATGATAGTCACAAAGGGTGTTCCTACTCTCAGGGCGGTTTCGAGTTCTTGGCAGTTCATCATGAATCCCCCATCACCAGTAACGGCGACGACTTTGCGATCGGGATAAACCAGTTTCGCGGCGATCGCTCCTGGAATGGCAATCCCCATAGCGGCAAAACCGTTAGAAATAATACAGGTATTGGGGCGATCGCAGTGATAATGGCGAGCCATCCACATTTTGTGAGCGCCCACATCAGAAATAGCAATATCTTCTGGCTCCATCACTTGCCGCAAATCATAGATGATTTTTTGGGGTTTGACTGGGAACCCTGGATCGTTGGCATATTGTTCGTAATCTTCACGAATTTCCGAGCGCAATTGATGAATATAGGGATCGGGTTTTTCCGATCGCTCGCAGCGCCGCAGAATTTCCAAAAGCGAATCTGAAATATCTCCCACTACTTCCACTTCGGGAATATAGCTGCTATCAATTTCGGCTGGTTTTGCCCCAATATGAATGATAGGAATTTTGTTATTGGGATTCCATTTTTTCGGGGAATATTCAATCAAATCATAGCCAATGGCAATCACTAAATCGGTACGGTCAAAAGCACAACTGATAAAATCTCGTTGTTTCAATCCGGTTGTCCAAAGGGATAAGGGATGAGTATAGGGAATTGCACCTTTGCCCATAAAAGTATTAGCCACTGGAATATTCAAATGGGTGGCAAACTCCGTTAGGGCTTCATGGGCATTAGCTCGAATGGCTCCATTGCCCACTAAAATCATGGGGAATTTGGCTTTAGAAATCACTAAAGCGGCTTCATTGAGGCTATGATAAGCCGAATAAAACTTATCTATTTTATCTCGTTTTAAGGGGTCGCCTTCTGCTGGCATGTCAGCAATATTTTCGGGTAAGTCAATATGAACTGCTCCCGGTTTTTCCGTTTGGGCAATTTTGAAGGCTCGACGCACAATTTCCCTCGTATTGCTGGGGCGCACAATTTGGGTATTCCACTTGGTTACAGCAGTAAACATGGAGACCAGATCGAGATATTGATGGGATTCAATATGCATCCGGTCTGTACCCACTTGGCCGGTAATGGCGACTAGGGGAGCGCCATCAAGGTTGGCATCAGCAACCCCGGTCATTAGGTTTGTGGCTCCTGGGCCAAGGGTGGACAGGCAAATGCCAGCTTTACCCGTGAGACGGCCATAAACATCGGCCATGAAGGCTGCGCCTTGTTCGTGGCGGGTGGTAATAAATTGAATGGAGGATTTAGTCAGTGCTTTTAACACTGCCATATTTTCTTCTCCAGGAAGTCCAAAGATGTATTTAACGCCTTCGTTTTCTAAACAACGGATTAGTAATTCTGCGGTATTCATGGGAATGGGGGATAGAGGGATGGGGAGATGGGGGGATAGG
>DDLS01000002.1 GCA_002340255.1 Cyanobacteria bacterium UBA2566 | reverse complement strand
TTTTCCCACACTCCTTTTCTCTGCCATTTACGAAAGTAACTTGATACTGTCTGCCAAGGAGGTAAATCGTTAGGGATTGCACGCCATTGGCCTCCTTCATGGAGCAGATAAAATATGGCGTTTAGGATTTCTCGTAAATTCACATTCGGTTTAAGACCGCGACGCTTGGGTTTAGGTAATAAGGGTTCTATTAGCTTCCCTTGAGCATCGGTAATGTCTGTTGGATAAACTCGACGTTTCATTTCGGACTTTTCTCTCCTTTAACCCCACTTCTTCTTTTTTATCTGTTTTTTGAGTTCTCCTTACTTTATTTTATCTTTTCTTTATAAACAGTCTCTAAGGGTTACCGGTTCATTCACCCTTAAATCTGTTGCCAGCCAAGTTTGCCTCCCTGCTGCCGTCCGCCCCAATTTCCGGTGTAACTGGTACTCTAGAGGTTGGGAAGAAGTCGATTGAACCGATAAAACTTGTTCCGGTTGTAACATTGGAAGTGAGAGGTGGGGTAATGAGGGAATGGGGAAAATTTTGATTTAATTTAGACCTGATGTAAATTATAGCGCTACCTGCTGGGCCTTGACAGGGAAAGGAAGAAACCAGCCTATTGGGATTTGAGTAGCCAGGGATACTAAAACTTCTAGAATTTCTCACCCTAGATTAATTTTAATCCAGTATTCTAGACAAGATAGTGAGCTAATCAAGGGATATTTATGGGTTTAACCGAAAATTTAAATAAGACATCCCAAGCTGTTTTTGCTAACCTCTCTGCAAGCATTAAAGCCAGATTCAAGGAAGCAACTGAAGAATTACAGAACTCTGGGATTATCGAGCAAGCCTGTCAAAACGGAGACTTGGCTCCCGACTTCTCTTTACCGAATACAATGGGGAAAACCATCACCCTCAGTGAGTTACTTAAAGTCGGACCAGTGGTCATTTCCTTCTATCGAGGGAAATGGTGTCCGTTTTGCAACCTAGAATTACAAGCTCTCCAGCGCATCTCTCCCAACTTAAAAGATCTAGGAACGACTCTCGTTGCCATTTCACCTCAAACCTTTGATCATTCATCTGGCACAGTTGACCAAAATCAACTCACATTTGATGTTCTCAGCGATCGCGGTAATTCCATCGCTCGAAGCTATGGTTTAGTCTTTCGCTTACCAGAATCTCTCCGAGTCATCTATCAAAGCTTTGACATCGATCTTCCGGCTTACAATGGTGATGAAACTTTTGAATTACCTATTCCAGCCACCTACATTATCGATCAAGATGGCAAAGTAGCCCTATCTTTTATTAATGCAGATTACACTCAGCGTCTTGACCCTCGTGACATTATAAAAACGTTACGCTCTCTTAAAAATGGGCAATCTTAAAGAAAAACACAATTGACTCATTACCTATTGACTTATTACCAGCGCATAGCGCTTTAAGGGTACACTTGAGAGTGAAAAAAATATTTCAGGGAGTTCCCATGAAAGCAACAGGACATTGCCAGTGTGGTGCAGTTACCTACTCGGCCGAAGGGATGGAAACCGATGTTCATACTTGTCACTGCAACATCTGTGTACGATGGACAGGTGGCCCTGCATTTGCGGTGAGTGTTGGTCAAGTCACATTTGAAGGAGAGGAAAATATCAGTCGATTTGATTCATCAGAATGGGCAGAGCGAGGATTTTGTAGTCGTTGTGGGACTCATCTTTTCTATCGTTTGAAAGAAGCAGATCAGTATATGCTTTGGATGGGCACATTTGATGATTCAACCCAATTCAAGCTGGCCGGAGAAATCTTCATTGACCAAAAGCCCCACTTCTATGATTTAGCCGGCGATCATCCACGACTAACCGGTGAAGAATTTATGGATTCAATACTTAACAATTAAATTGATAAAGTTACGGGTAAATGAAACCCACTTTAATACCTCTTCGATTAAAATAGAGAAAGCAGTCCCCTTGATACCCTAGCGTGCAAATAACTTTTCTTGGAACTAGCTCCGGTGTCCCTACGCGATCGCGTAATGTTTCGGCGATCGCCCTTCGTCTTCCTCAAAAGTCTGAACTCTGGCTCTTTGACTGCGGAGAAGGGACTCAGCACCAATTCCAACGCAGCGACCTCAAAGTTAGCCAACTTCGGCGGATCTTCATTACCCACATGCATGGCGATCATATCTTTGGCCTAATGGGTTTACTCGCCAGTTGTGGTTTAGCCGGAAGCATGGAGCAAATCGATATTTATGGCCCCCCCAAACTGAGCGAATACCTGCAAGGATGTATCCGCTATTCCCAAACCCACTTTTCCTATCCAGTTAAGGTGCATACTGTAGAACCCGGTGTAATTTATGAAGATGCAGAATATCGCGTCATCTGCGGCCCCTTAAAACATAAAGTTCCCGCCTTTGGCTATCGAGTGCAAGAAAAAGACCGTCCAGGACGCTTTGATGTCGCTCGCGCTCAATCTCTCGGCATTCCCCCCGGCCCTCTCTATGGCAAACTGAAAAAAGGAGAATGGATTACGCTCCCTGACGGGCGCAAAATTCACGGTGCCAAACTTTGTGGCCCCACTCAAGTGGGCAGAAGTTTTGTGTATTGCACCGATACTATCTTTTGTGAAGGAGCAGTAGACTTAGCCCAAAGTGCTGATTTACTGGTACATGAATCTACCTTTGCCCATCAAGATGCCCAACTCGCCTACGATCGCCTCCATTCTACCTCTACTATGGCTGCTCAAGTTGCCCTAGCCGCCAAAGTTAAGCAATTAATGCTCACCCATTTTAGTCCCCGATATGCCCCAGGGAACGCCCTACAATTGGAAGATTTATTAACTGAAGCACGGGCAATTTTTCCCGAAACGGATATGGCCCATGATTTTCTCAGTTATGAAATTGCTCGCCAAACATCCAATCATTAAAAATCATAAAGAGATTGCGGAAAAATACCCAATATCCCTCACAATAGGAGAATGAAGCAAAAGACTCAAGTATTTATACTTAACCTGTGTTATTACGACCCTGTACCGATAAGATAAAAGGTGTGGATTATGATGCCAACTCTGCAATACTCAATCACCATGATTAAAGATGAAGCCCGTCATTTAGTTGATGTGGGTTTCGTCGAGAGATTACAGCCTATTTACAGTTTGTGCCGTTATATTCCCAGTCGAGAATGGAAATCTGTAGAATTAGAACTAGAAAACCACGGATATTTACTGCGCGATCGCATTGTTGATTTACTGGGCAGAGAAGACTGGAGAGAAGACTAACTAACCTGAGTTCGGGATAAGGGGAGAAGGAATAATAATGATGGGTTGGGCTTGAGTGCGAGATCTCTTTGGGGGATTAGTCCCCCAAACCCCCTACTGGGGAACAAGAGCGTTCCCCAGACCCCTCGCGTAAGGAGTGGTGGCTCGGAGCGCACACTCGATTGACTCGATCTGATGCCAGTAACGTTCAATGAGTCGTTCCCTCGTATAGGAGCGCACTCTTAGGAAAGAGTCGCTGTTTATTCCAAATTCAGGTTAACTAGATTTGAAGCAAGGGGTAAAAGCAAGAGAGATAAGGCAAAAACAGCTTTTACCCTTTCCTTTTTTAAGGTTTGGTTAATGACAAGTTTTCAACAGAAATGGGACAACATCTCCTACTGTTTCCCTTAACTCCATGAAAAAGAGACTCTTCTGAATTGCATCAGAAATTGAATCAGAGAGTCTCTTCGTTCTCAGGAAACAAAAAACTATAAACTGGTACTCCCAGCAGAAGGCTTCGGTTCTTCTGCTGGGGTTTCTTTGGTTTCTTCTTCTTCCTGTGGTTTAGGAGCCGGAGGAGGCGGAGAAGGAGCATCCGGGAAGATTTCCTCATAGATCTTGATATACTGATCTGCTGAAAGATCCCAACTATAATTTTGGCGCATCGCTCGCTGTTGCAGTTTTTTCCAATATTCCTTATATCGGAAGCCTTCCATCGCCTTAATCATAGAGCTAAACAAATCTAGGGGTTCGTAGCGATCGAAGCAATACCCAGTTCCTAACTCTTTCGCCGGATCGTGGAAGCTCACCGTATCCACCAAACCGCCAGTACGACGCACAATGGGAATGCAACCATAACGCATCGCTAACATTTGGCTAATACCACAAGGCTCAAACCGAGAAGGCATTAAGAACGCATCACATCCTGCATAAATGCGTCGAGCCAGGGCATCATTATAGAGCAACTGAACCGAAACCCGTCCCCGATAGCGGGAAGCCAAATCCCACATTTGCGTTTCATAATAGCGATCGCCCGTTCCCAACAACACAAACTGAGCATCCGTATATGCCATAAACCGATCCAGAATTTGTAGCGCCAGATCGATCCCCTTCTGCTCAACTAACCGGGTAACCATCCCCATTAAAAACGCCCCTTTATTGACTTCCAAGCCAATTTCTTCCTGTAAAGAGACCTTATTAATCGGGCGTTTTTCCAACGTATCTGCATTAAAATTCTGATACAGATATCTGTCCGTTTGGGGATTATAACTTTCCGTATCAATGCCATTCAAAATACCGATACTTTTACTGCTCACATAAGAGAGTAAACCCTCTAAATTTTCACCATATTCTGAGGTTTTAATCTGTTCCGAATAAGTGGGCGAAACCGTCGTCACCTTATTAGCAAATTGTACGGCTGCCGCCATGGTATTATGGCCTTCCATATACCATGGACACCAAGTAATTTGGTCTAAATACCAACGCCAAGGGCCTTGATAGGCCAAATTATGAATCGTAAACACAGTATTAATATCTGGCGTTTCATGCAACCACACCGGCAACATGCCTGCGTGCCAATCATGGCAATGGACAATACTGGGTCGCCAATAATTCCAAGCAAACTCAGCAGCCGCATTCGCAAATAATGTAAACCTCCATCCTTCATCCTCACCAAAATAGACATTGCGCCCCGAAAAAGAAGGATGGCCAAACAAATAGAGCGGCACATCAGATTTAGGTAAAAAAGCCTGATAAATTTCAAAATCTTGGAACATTGCTGTTCCTTTCCAAACCGGTTCTTCTGGGATATCTATTTTATCCGGTAAAAAACCATAATAGGGCATGAAAACCCGCACATCATGACCCTTTTTTCGTAAGACTTTGGGCAGGGCACCAACAACATCACCCATACCACCCACTTTAGCCAATGGTGCTGCTTCTGCGGCAACAAATAAAATTTTCATGTTTGCGATTAGTTTTGTAACATCTTGTCAAGGGGACGTGAAATAAGAGTAATTCTGAGATAGACTCACCGGATCTAGAGTACCGCAGGCTGTGACCAAAACCAATGGGGTAATAGGTAATAGGTAATGGCAGAGGGGTAGTGGGCTGGCAAGCTTAATTTTGGGCGTAAGAGTGTAGGTTGGGTTGAGGAACGACACCCAATACCAATTCAACCTACACTACTCACTGTAGGTTGGCTACAATTCTAACTCCTCCTCTTCAAGATCAACGTTGAGATCGGGTAAATCACCACCATTAGTTAGTCCATTAGCATCTTCCTCACTGACTGGGGTTACAGAGTTCGCAGAAACTACCGCTCCCATATCGAGTTTCTGGCGAACCTGATTTTCCACCCCTTGAGTAAACGGAAGATTGTCCTGCATATACTGAATGGTATTATCTCGTCCTTGGCCAATATTATTACCATCTTTACTGTACCAAGCGCCTTTTTTGGTAATCACTCCAGTCTCTTCGGCAATATCCAAAAGACAGCCCATGGAGGAGATCCCTTTACCAAAAATAATATCAAATTCGGCAATCCGGAACGGAGGAGCAACCTTGTTTTTGGCTACTTTCACTTTTGCCCGAATCCCGTATTCTTCTGAACCTTTTTTCAAAGTTTGGATACGTCGGATATCGAGACGCACAGAGGCATAGAACTTGAGGGCATTACCGCCAGTAGTGGTTTCAGGATTGCCATAAACAACACCAATTTTTTGCCGCAGTTGATTAAGGAAAATCACAGTACAGCCTGACTTACCAATATTACCCGTGATTTTACGCATAGCTTGGCTCATCAGCCGGGCTTGGGCACCCATGGGCGCATCTCCCATATCGCCTTCAATTTCTGAGCGAGGGACTAAAGCGGCGACGGAGTCTACTACCACAATATCAACTGCAGCCGATCGCACCAACTGATCGACCACCTCTAGAGCCATTTCTCCCGTATCGGGCTGGGAAACGAGCAAGTTTTCAATATCGACACCCAAAACTGAGGCATAGGTGGGATCTAGGGCATGTTCGGCATCCACAAAGGCGGCTACACCTCCCCCTTTCTGGACTTCAGAAATGGCATGGAGTGCTAAGGTGGTTTTCCCTGAACTTTCTGGACCATAGATTTCAATCACTCGCCCTTTGGGTAACCCTCCCCCTAGGGCTAAATCTAGGGTGAGCGCCCCCGTGGGAATGGTTTCTACTTTCATGCGCCCCACATCACCCAGGCGCATGATTGCACCTTTACCAAAACTACGCTCAATCTGGGTGAGAACGGCTTTGAGGGCCTTCTGTTTATCGGAATTTTCGCTGGTTTTTGCAGGCATAGGAGTATGTTGACGTAAACTTCATCATTGATTCCTATTGTAGACAATCTCACGCCAACATCAGACGTAATTTTTAATTTTTAACTTTTAATTTTTAATTGCTCACGACTGGGATAGGCGCTTGACCTCTTGCCCACCAAGCAATTGGTCGGCTTCTCGGAGGAGATCGGGAATGATATCAGCGTGGGGAGTGTTGGCTAAACAGGGAGCTAGGTCAACGTTAAGGTTATTGCCTTTATTGCCAGGAAACCAGTGACTGCCATTACCGAGCAAGTTATAGCGCCTTTTGGCATAGTCGACTAAATCGTAGGCTAGGGCTAGATTCCTGAGCCAAAGAATGGTGGGAATATTGATCTGGTTTGGGGTTTGTTCGGGAGTGGGCAGGCCAACATGCCAAGTTTTGTACCAAGTTTCTCCTAAAGTGGCGATCGCCGCCTCTTCTAAACGACTGAGAATTGGTGGTAAGACCTCATCAGCCCGATCTAACAGGGGTAAGACCTTCAAATGCTCGTCAAAATCACTCGGACGGGCTGCACCTAAGCTCAAAGTATGCAGTTGAGGGTGACTCAGACAAAACAAGTCATTAAACAGCATCGGACTGAGGGGAGCGCAAAGATCCACCAATTTTTGCGGCGGTTTATAAAGTTGCCCCCCTTTATCTGAAGGACTAATGATAAATACACCCATATCCTGGCTTTGAGCTGCTTCAATAGCTGGCCAGTTGGTTTGATTGATGTAGTACCAATGGAGGTTTACATAGTCAAATTCACCGGTTTCAATGGCTTGGGTAATTATATCCGTAGGGCCATGGGTGGCAAAGCCAATAAAGCGAATTCTGCCCTGTTTTTGGTATTGATGGGCTATGTCTAAACAGCCCCCAGGACGCAAAGTTTGATCGATCAGCTCTTGAGTATTAATTCCATGAATAGCCAATAAATCGATCATATCGAGTTGTAGGTTCTGGAGGGAAATTTCCAGGTTTTGGCGAAAGATTTCCGGATCTGGCTTTGGAGAAACCTTGGTTTGCACAATGAGGCGATCGCGGGGCAGTTTTGGGAAAACTTGACCCAATTGTAGCTCTGATGTCCCATATGCCCTAGCCGTTTCAATATGAGTAATTCCCACCTCCAAAGCACGGCAAAGGGTCGCTTCTAGATTTTTCTGATTATCTTTTGGAATCTTGGATCGGGGGGTATCTTGCCAGGTGTAGTGACACCACATCCCTCCACAGGAGAAGATAGGCATCGGCAGATTGGTTCTGCCAAATCGTCGATACTGCATATTTTAATTTTTAATCAATCTCACGACTGGGATAGGCGATTGACCTCTTGCCCACCAAGCAATTGGTCGGTTTCTTGGAGCAGTTTGGGAATAATATCGGCGTGGGGACTGTTGGCTAAACAGGGAGCTAGGTCAACATTAAGGTTATTGCCTTTATTGCCGGGAAACCAGTGACTGCCATTACCGAGCAGGTTATAGCGCATTTTGGCATATTCGACTAAATCGTAGGCTAGGGCTAGATTCCTGAGCCAAAGAATGGTGTGAATATTGATCTGGTTGGGAGTTTGTTCGGGAGTGGGCAGGCCAACATGCCAAGTTTTGTACCAAGTTTCTCCTAAAGTGGCGATCGCCGCTTCTTGCAAACGACTCAGAATAGGTGTTAAGACTTCATCCGCCCGATCTAACAGGGATAATACCTTTAGATGCTCGTCAAAATCACTCGGACAGGCTGCGCCTAAACTCAGGGTATGGACTTGGGGATGACTCAGACAAAACAAGTCATTAAACAGCATCGGACTCAGAGGAGCGCAAAGATCTACCAGTTTTTGCGGCGGTTTATAGAGTTGTCCTCCTTTATCCGAAGGACTAATGATAAACATCCCCACATCATGCCTTTGAGCCGCCTCAATAGCCGGCCAGTTACGTTGATTAATGTAGTACCAATGGAGGTTTACATAATCAAATTCACCGGTTTCAATCGCTTGGGTAATTATATCCGTAGGGCCATGAGTGGAGAAGCCAATAAAACGAATTCTGCCCTGTTTTTGGTACTCGCGAGCCACCTCTAAACAGCCTCCAGGACGAACCGTTTGATGGATAATCTCTTGAGTATTAATTCCGTGAATGCCTAACAGATCGATGGTATCGAGTTGCAGGTTCTGAAGGGAAGTTTCGAGGTTTTGGCGAAAAACTTCGGGGTCGGCTTTGGGAGAAACCTTCGTTTGGATAATGAACCGATCGCGGGGCAGTTTCGGTAAAATCTGACCCAATTGTAGCTCTGATGTACCATATCCCCTAGCCGTTTCGATATGGGTAATTCCCAAGTCTAACCCACGGCGAATGGTCGCTTCTAGATTTTTCTGATTATCTTCTGGAATCTCCGATAGAGCCTTATCTTGCCACTTGTATTGATAGCGCATTCCTCCACAGGAGAAGACAGGCATCGGGATATCGGTTCTGCCAAATCGTCGATACTGCATGATTGATGGGGTTGATCGGATTCAGAGGGTCTGGGAAAATGGAGCGATCGCCTTCATCGCGAACCAACACTCCTTTTCTCCAAATGTTACCCACTCCCCACTCATCCTAACACCGATCGCCAGAAGACATAAACAGTTAAAGCTAACTTACCAGTCTGACCGCAATCAACGATAAGATCATAAGATAAACTTAATATCTCTTTTGGATGGTTACGGCGCAGGTTGGACACATCCAAGGCAGACCCCAGTAACGTTTACCTATCTTCAATCGATCATGAATATGGATATCTCAGAATTAGATCATTTAGAAAACTCAGTTCAAGACTTATTATCAGCAGCCAAACTTGAACTTGAAGCGACCCGTTTAGAGCAACAACGGGATGAACAGGTTCAATCTGCTGTGGCCGAAATTGAAAAACGACTGAAACCTTTATTAGCAGATGTAGAAAAGACCCTCACTGACTTTGATAATTTCAGTTTAGGCGATAGTGTTACCCGACAAAAGTTAGAAGAAAAAGCCGCTGATTTACGTCAACAACTTGAAGAAGCCCCTATTTTAGCTGCCCAAGTGGCCGATCGCCAACTCATTCTGAATGAAGAACGCTTACTCGATGAACAATTAGCCGAGCAAACCTATCGCTGGCGGCAAGAATTAAAAGCCGATTTGCTCGATATGATTGCCGAACAAGAAGACTTTTATAGTGCTACCGATGCGGCCGTTGCCATTCGCCCCTATATTCAAGACCTCAAAGCGATTCAAGCGTTAGAAGACGTGATTGAATCCCTCATTCATCAAATTAATTTATATAGCAAAGAAGGGCCCGTTGCTCGCTTGCGAGGCTCTCATGAACAAACCCTAAATTTTATCTACGAAAAAGCCCTGGAAAACCGAGCCAGGGTAGAATTGCCTCGTAATGTTCAGCCCAAAACTCGCCATCGGGTATCGGAAAAACAACCGAATCCCTACATGCTTTTGGAGGGGAAAGTTGTGGTATTTGGAGGCCATGATAAATTAGCAACAGCAGTTAAGAATCGCCTGCGAGCATCTAAAGTGGACTTAAATTGGTGTACAGCTCAAGATGGCTTACAAATGGCTCAACAAATGGAAAGTCATATCGCCAGTGCTGATTTAGTTTTAATTATTACGGGTTATGCTAGCCATGCTCTAACAGAAAAAGCCATGCAAGCCGCTCAAAATGTGGATCTTACCCCAGAAATGATTAATACTACAGGGATGACCAAGGTTTTGGAAAGAATTGAGATAGCTTTAAAATCAAGACTTTTAGCTCGTCGGTTAAATAATTCTACTAAATCCTAGTTTTTAGGGCATTGTGCGCTGGTAATGGGTGATTATTTCCTATTTTCTAGCGCTTCGTACTATAAAAGCTAACCTTATAAAACTTGCGCTCAACGCTTGACTCTATATTTTGGCCTATTGTAAGCTGATTTTAATGTGAAGGTAATGATAAAAATGGCTTCAGAAGAACAGAAAATAACGGGTGCGCATGCAGTGGATGTGGCGATCGCCCAAGGGATTGATTTAGATGGCAGTCCCATTCCCCCAGCCAAGTTAGAGTTATATCATAACGTTATGGGTTTGGAAGCTAATCGCCAACGCAGTGGAGTCAGTAATACGATGCGATCGCGCATTGTTCGCATCGGAGCCAAGCATTTACCTCAAGATGAACTCAATCAAAAGTTACTCGATGTCGACTTTGCCCCATTAAAGGAGAAAGAAATCCGCTTTTATCAGAAAAATGGGTTGAA
>DDLS01000113.1 GCA_002340255.1 Cyanobacteria bacterium UBA2566 | reverse complement strand
AATCTTGGCGATTGCTTCCCTGCGGTCGCAATGACAACTCGAATCTATGATCAACAATGTACCTCATAGCAGCGCTTCGCGCTGTAACTAAAATACCGAGGATTTTTTCTGTTTGGTTAATGTAGTATTCAACACGATCAAAATAAGCGATATTCCCTATAGAAGAAGCCCTATAGGATAAATTAAAACCCGCCTCTAGTCCTTGTTGAGAACGATCGCGGCGGGTTCAGAGATACTCAGATATAACGTCTAGGGTGCACAGTTCAATTAGCCCAAAGCATAGGCTGATTGTAGTCCCCACCAAATTAAAAGGGCAATCCCACCTAACACAACAATAGACGAGAGGGCGATCGCCGCAGGGCTATCAGCTCCTTTGAATTTCATGATCCCACGATTTAAGTCAGACATGACGATTAGCCTCCATCAGAACAAGGGTAAACGGTTTAACAAACTGACCCAGCCCTAGGGTAACGGTTCCTAGCTTGAGTGTCCATCACCCAATAGGGCGATCGAGTAGGATAGAAAAAGTCAAATCAGGCAGAGACTCCGAATTCATGGGCCAGATTAAAATTCTATTATTGATTGGCGCGATCGCTCTAGGCCTTTTTACTTTCTTAGAAGTTGCCCTACGCGCTCTCTTCGGTTTGGGGAAACCCTTAATTTACAAAGTCGATCCAGAGATTGGCTATTTACTCGCTCCTTCCCAAACTACGCGCCGATTTGGAAATCGGATTACTATTAATCAATATTCGATGCGCAGTCCTGAGATTAGCGAGCAACCAGAACCGGGTACTCAACGGATCTTACTGCTGGGAGATTCCATCGCCAATGGTGGATGGTGGACAGATCAGGAGCAAATCCTCTCGACGTCGATCGGTAATAAACTCAAGGAAGAGAGCGGTAAACCTGTGGAAGTGCTGAATATTTCTGCCAATTCCTGGTGTCCGCGTAATGAGATTGCCTATTTACGGCAGTATGGAACATTTGGGGCAGAAGCGATTATTCTGTTAATTAATACTGACGATCTATTTGGCACTGCACCGACTTCCATCCCCGTAGGGCGCGATCGCTTTTATCCGAGTCATTATCCTCCCCTCGGTATCGTTGAAGCCTTTACCCGCTTCGTTTTGCCCTATGAGTCTCCCCCAGAAATGGCAGCAGTTCGAGCCGAAAAAGGCGATCGGGTGGGCTTTAATTTACAAGCTATTCGCGAAATTCACACCTGTGCCCAAGAAAATCAGGCCCGAGTCCTCTTAGCCATGACTCCCCTCAAGCGCGAACTCGGAGAACCCGGTCCTAGAGACTATGAATGGAAAGCCAGAAACCGCCTTTCAGCCCTCACCGAAGAGCGACAAATCCCCTATATTGACTTTTTACCCATTTTTAACGCCCAAGAGAACCTAGACAGCCTTTATCGAGACCACATCCACCTGAGTCCCCTCGGTAACCAACTTGTCACCAACAGCCTCTGCACCACAGGGTTCGGGGGATAGGGAGTTTTAATCATAGGATGAAAAGTTGACTTTTTCTTAACATATTGCGGGGGCAAGCCGTATGACAATCACTTGGCAAGAATTTATCAAAGAAATCTCTGGCGAGCGCGGGTTAGCCCCCGATCCAGAAAAGACTTTACTGGCACGACTTCCAAGTGAAGATCAATGTTTAGCCGAAGAGATAGTTGCTGATGAGCTAAACATTACTCTGAAAACAGTTAAAAAGAGAATGAGTAAAGTTCATAAGAAATTCAAAGATATCTTGGACGATTATGATGATTTCCTCTCTTCAAGTTTAAAGAAAACTATAGTATTGCATGATTTTCTGAAAAAAGAATATTGTCAAACAGAGATACAACAGTTGCTGGCCCGGGCCAACCAGAGTCAAACCCCCGGTCTGCGTCTCTTGACTCCTAGCTTAAAACCTCCAGAGGGAGCACTCGTCTGCATCTTGGAAGGTCATAGCGACTCGGTTAATGCTGTAGCACTAACTCCGGATGGGGCGCGAGCAATTTCCGGTTCAGACGACAAGACTCTGAAAGTGTGGAATCTAAAGACTAGGGAGTTAGAGCAGACTCTCACAGGTCATCAAGGTTCGGTTAGTGCTGTAGCTGTAACTCCGGATGGGGAGCGGGCGATTTCTGGTTCAGACGACAAGACTCTGAAAGTATGGAATCTAAAGACAGGCGAGTTAGAGCAGACTCTCACAGATCATCAAGGCTGGGTTAGAGCTGTAGCTGTAACTCCGGATGGGGAGCGAGTGATTTATGGTGCAGGGTGCACCATAAAGGTATGGAATCTGAAGACGGGGGAGTTAGAGCAGACCCTCACAGGTCATCAAGACTCGGTTATTGCTGTAGCTGTAACTCCGGATGAGCAGCGAGCAATCTCCGGTTCAGCAGACGAAACCCTAAAAGTGTGGAATCTGAAGACGGGGGAGCTAGAGCAGACTTTCACAGGCCATCACAACTGGGTTAGTTCCGTAGCTGTAACCCCGGATGGGGAGCGAGTGATTTCTGGTTCGCACAACAGAACTGTGAAAGTGTGGAATTTGCACACTGGGGAGCTAGAGCATACCTTCTGCGACCATTGGGAATGGGTTCAGGCTGTAGCTGTAACTGAGGATGGGGAACGAGCGATCGCCGCTTCACACTTAGAGACTCTGGAAGTGTGGAATCTGAAGACAGGAGAGTTAGAGTTACAACACACTCTTTGGAGTCTTAGAGCCTCAGTTCAAGACATAGCGATCGCCCCAGATGGGAAGTGGGTCATTTCCGCCTCAACAGACCATACCCTAAAAGTGTGGCATCTGTACACTGGAGAGTTTGAGCAGACTTTCCCCAGGTCTAGACGCTGGGTTGATGCGGTTTATGCGATCGCCATAACGCCGGATGGGAAGTCGGTAATTTCCGCATCAGGACACGCCGAAATCCTAAAAGTCTGGCATCTGCAAACTGGGGGGTTAGAGAAGACTTTCTCAGGTCATTGCGACCGGGTTGATACTGTAGCCATAAGTCCGGATGGGGCGAGAGCAATTTTTGTTTCAGATGACAAGATTCTGAAAGTATGGAATCTATATACAGGAAAGTTAGAATATACTTTCTGCGGTCATAGCGACCTAGTTAATGCTTTAGCCATGACTCCGGATGGGAAACGAGCGATTTCTGCTTCAGATGACAAGACCTTGAAAGTGTGGAATCTATATACAGGGGAGTTAGAGCATACTCTCACCGGTCATAGCGACTCGGTTATGGCTGTAACCATAACTCCGGATGGGCAGCGAGCAATTTCTAGTTCAGGGGACAGAACGGTGAAAGTATGGGATCTGCACGCTGGGAACTTGGAGAGAACCTTCTATGGCCATAGAGCTCCAGTTGGAGCGATCGCCGTCACTCCCGATGGAAACCGGGTCATTTCTGGTTCCTTCGACTACACCGTGAAAGTATGGAATCTGCACGCTGGGGAATTAGAACATACTTTCTCCGGTCATAGAGCTTGGGTGAGTACCGTAGCAGTCAGCCCAAATGGCGAACGGGTCATTTCTGCTTCAGATGACGAGACTTTGAAAGTGTGGAATCTGCATACTGGGGAATTAGAGCGTACCTTCTCTGGTTATATCGACTGGATGCATGTTGTCGCACTCAGTCCTAGTGAAGAGCTGGTCATTTCTGTTTCACATTCATACGAGACTTCCCTGAAAATCTGGGATTTGCAGACGGGAGATGCGATCGCCAGTTTTTCTGGAGATAGTTCTATTGCTTGCTGCGCCATATCCCGCGATCTCCAGATGCTTGCTGTTGGAAATTACTCCGGTGAGCTACATTTCCTGCGCCTGGTGAGAGTGCCGCAGCCATACGCACAACTATACAGCGCTTCGCGGTAGGTAAAAGTAGGGGCTTGGATCTATTTCGCCCCTACTTGTTTTAGAAGGTTTTGAGGATTCAACAAACCCGGCTTCTCAGCGAGCTAAACAGTAACAATGGAAGAATTAAGAGCATGGGAAGGTTGAGACTCTAAACTATGCCAAGATTGACCATCTAGCGCCATATGCTCAATCGAACTGGCTAACCGTAAGGCTCTCAGTGCTTGCTCGCCACCTACCGAGGGTTGATCTCCACCGCGTACACAGGTGACAAAATGTTCTAATTCAGCATGAAGGGGTTCAATATTGCTGGTATATACCTTTTCAATTAAGCCATCTTGGCGATAGAGAACCTGCCCGTATTCTGTGCGATAGTTGGCTGTGGTTTGGCGATGGATCAAAATTTCATTATTGAGAAAATCGGCTTCTGTGAGTGAATTCTTGCAATGGGCGGCGATGCGGCGAATTTTGCAATGGGTAACCTTGCTGGCGGTTAGAGTTGCGATAATGCCATTCTCAAAGCCTAAAGTTGCGGTTACATAATCTAAATATCCAGAATCTGAGGCTCTATTCCCACTTGCGGTAAGCTGTTTCACGGGGGCAGAGGCTAATTCTAAGAGTAAATCAATATCATGGATCATCAAGTCTAAAACCACCGACACATCATTGGCGCGGTTAGAATAGGGACTCATGCGATGAGCTTCTAAGGCGAGAATTTCTTCGGTTTTCAGGACTTTGCTCAGTTCCTGGAAAGCGGGGTTAAAGCGTTCAATATGTCCGACTTGGAGAATACAGTTACATTCTGCGGCTAGATTGACTAGATTTTCGGCTTCCTCGATACTGGCAGCGATGGGTTTTTCAATCAGGACATGAACTCCTGCTTCTAAACAAGCCGTTCCTACTTCATGGTGAAGACGGGTGGGAACAGCAATACAGACGGCATCGATATGGGGCAGAAGGTCGTGATAGTTCTCGAAAAACCGTACTCGGTATTTTCCGGCTGTATCTAATCCCCGTTCGATGTCAACGTCAGATATGCCAATCAGGTGTACGTCTTTGAGCAAACTTAAAACACGAGTATGATGTTGACCCATATGGCCGACACCAATGACTCCAATGCGGATAGGTTTAAGGGGATTATGGGGTTCTTTGACCTCTGCCCTCACATCCTCGTTTCCCGATGACATGGTCTATTTCACTCCTGTCTACTCCACCACTGACGGCGATCGCAGTTTTTGGTTAGCTCGATCGAACCACTCAGATAGTAACATAGCTCCTGAACTCTGAAGAGGAGTTACAGAAACTTGTCTGTACTCTTCTTCAGAAGGGGATCGGCAGGAGAGTTTAGAGATAAGCTTCGATATCTTCACCACACTCGTCGGCGAGAAAGCACAGACAACGGAAGCGTAGATTCATGAGTTCATCGTATAGGGGATTGAGCTTGCACATGGGGGGAATGCGGATGATGGTGCGTCCAAACAGTTTGATATCTCGGGCAAAGGGACATTGAGCGGGGATGAGCTTGACAATCAATCTAGCGATTTCTGGACGCTTGATCTCTAAGGAGTTTAACCGTTGACGAATCGGATAGAACAGATCCCAGTGTATGGGAGAGCTGAACGTGATGTGACTGATTTTGATTAACATAAATCCTCACTCCTTGGGGTGAGATAGATCGATTTTTTGGGGTTAGAAGGCGGTAGTTTTCCCCTTTTTTCGGTCATCCAACTAGAAGATTTCAGAGTTGGTTTTAGAGGTTTTGATGGATTCTAGTTGTGGATAGTTCCTTCTGGATCAAAAAAATTAAGGGGGAACTATTGAGGAGTTTAATTGGAGGTTAACGAAATTGGGTTTTGATGAGGACAATTGTTCACTTGTCATATGAATCGGGTGCTGGAATAGGTTGCTCATGGGTGAGGCTACTCCGATCAAAAACTACCTTCTCTAAGCTTTAATCTTAAATTGAGGGAGCAGAACGATAATGTCACAATTATTTAATGATTGCAATATTAGGTCATGTTTGGTAACTTTTCTTTGAGCAAAACTCGTCTGTAGAATAAATCGCCAACAACAAGATAAAATGGATGCTTTCGGTGTAGATTTGTCTCTAAAAAACAGGGGGATCAAGAAAGTTAAGCATAGGGAGGTGTTGAGAGTAAATTCAACTGTTCATCAGGAACTAATTTAGGAGCGATCGCTCGGTGGGTTTAACCCCACGGAAACTAGAACAGCGGAAAGACCCATTAGAGTGATTACAATTAGATGAAGATATTTGGCGATCGCCTGCACCCATGAATCCGATTTACTGGCTCACTGAGATTCAAGATCAACACCGCTCATCCGTGGGCGATCGCATCTGGGATTTAAGCCAACTCCTTCGGCAGGGCTATCCCGTATTACCGGGTGTGGCAATCCCGAATGAGATCAGACAACAATTTTTACAGTCCTTGCACCAATCTCATCCTCTGTTGACTCAACAAGTGAGCGTAAAGGTTTCCCGATCTGCCCAGAAAACGCCCACCGATCTGATGAATGAAGACTGGGAGATTCAGTTACACCAAATGACTCAAGGGATTCGGGAGAAAATCCTCAGCACTCCTCTGGATTGGCCAGAGTATGGTAAGGTGCTGGAGGCGATCGCCACTTGGGATGGGGATTTTGTTCTCTGTCGTCCCTCCCTCAGCTTACCCAAACCGCTAACCCCCCATCAACAAAACAGCTTTTCTCGCTTGTGGAGAACTTGGGCAAGTCCCAAAAATTCTGATGCTTTAGCCCATACGATTAAACAAATTTGGGCCGAAGTATTTCGCAATAAGTACTTGCTCTACTGGCAATATCAAGGCATTGCCTTAAATCAGATTAGGATGGGTATTCTCATTCAACCCCTACAGAATGAACCCATGAGTGGGGCGATCGCAACTCAAGATCGGGACGTGATAATTGAAGCGACGTGGGGACTGGGATATCTCGCGAGTGAACCTCAAGTCAGTGGCGATCTCTATCAAATTCACCTTCAGCCTTACCAACTTAAAGAGCAACAGTTGGGTAACAAACGTATTGCTCACCAACTCTGTGGTGAATTGTCCACCTTATCCCTGCATACTCCCCTATTAAACACCAAGGACTGCCTCCTCTGTGCCTATACTCTTGATTCCTCCTTGGTGGATCAACCCTGCTTAGGGGAAGCACAAATCCAATGTTTAGGCGATCGCACCCTCGCCCTAAAACAACAGTGGTACGATCGCTTCCGCCTCAAGTGGATCGGCAATCCTGACTTAAATTGGTGGATTACAGACGTTATCCCGCTAAATGACAAAAAAAACTCTTCAGGTTCTTACCAGGGCGTAGGGGCCGCACCAGGGGTCGCTATGGCTCCAGTTGTGGTCTTACCGGAGAAACTCGAACCGATGACCTTAACTCCAGGACAAATTATTGTTAAACGGGCGATCGCCCCCCAAGAAACCTGGATCTTAAGCGGGGCAGCAGGTTTGATTACAGAAACAGGTGGAATGACTAGCCATGGAGCGATCGTGGCTCGGGAATTAGGCATTCCTGCCCTCGTGGGAGTTGAACAAGCCACCTGCCACTTCGTAACCGGAGATCAGATTAAAATTAATGGTGAAACGGGAGAAATTATTACCGGGGCAAACCCTGATTCACCTAACCGGATTGAACTTCAGGATGAAAGCAAACCAATGACGGTAGGGGCGAAAACGGTTTCGCCCCTACACGCAACAAAGCTTTGGATTAATCTCTCTCAACCCCCTTCTGGGGATCTTTCAGGCTTAGATGTGGATGGGGTGGGATTATTGCGATCGGAATTATGGGCAGCCAAACTCTTTCCAGGTGTTCCATGGTGGAGAGATGGCGATCGCTTCATGTCCGAATGGTTGAACAATCTACAAGAGTTAGCCCGGAGTTTTTACCCTCGTCCTATTTATTATCGTTCCTTTGACTCCTTTGAGCCTTCTCCTATACGAGGAACCTTAGCCTGTGACGTAAATGATTCTAGATCCACCCTATTGGATTGGGAGTTAACGGTGCTAGAAAACTTGCATCGCCAAGGTTATCAGAATATTCATTTAATGTTGCCCTTTGTGCGGACAGTTGAGGAAGTGGTTGCCATCCGTAGGCGGCTAGATCGACGGCAATTATCCCAGATGGAATTATGGATTATGGTCGAGGTTCCTGGAGTATTGTTGCAAATTTCAGAGTATATCAAGCTGGGGATTGATGGTTTAAGTGTGGGAACCAATGATTTGATTCCCTTGTTATTGGGTTTGGAGCGCCAGCAGTGGGAGCAACATCGACAGAGTTTGAATGCTCTCCATCCAGTTGTGTTAACCGCTTTGGAGCAGTGTATTACCCAAGCACGAACTGGAGGAATTAAAAGTAGCATTTGTGGTCAAGCTGTGGTGAACTATCCCCAGTTGATTAACCCTTTAGTGCGCTGGGGCATGACATCAATTTCTGTCGAGATGCCTGCTGTAGAGCGAGTGCAACGGGCGATCGCTCGTGCAGAGCAGGAGTTGATTTTGGAAGCAGTGCGCAAAGGGCAGATGAAAGCGTAAGTAAAAATTAAAAATTAAAAAAGAGAGGGGGTTTTCCTTTTTAATAGTGGGGAAGAGTGGGGAGTAATGGTTATGAAATTTGTTGATGAATATCGGGATGCTCAATTGGCGCAACGGATGGCAGCGGCGATCGCCGAAATTACGACCCAACCTTGGACTATTATGGAGATTTGCGGCGGCCAAACCCACTCGATTATTAAGTATGGCATCGATCAATTGTTGCCAGAGGAGATTACCTTGATTCATGGGCCGGGATGTCCGGTTTGTGTGACTCCAGTGACGCTTATCGATCGGGCAATCGCGATCGCCTCCCATCCCCAAATCATTCTCTGTTCCTTTGGGGATATGTTACGGGTTCCCGGAACCGACAAAGACCTGCTCAGTGTCAAAGCCGCAGGCGCAGATATACGAATTGTTTATTCTCCCCTCGATTGTCTCAAAATTGCCCAAGCCAATCCAGAATCTCAAGTAGTCTTTTTTGGGGTCGGTTTTGAAACCACTGCCCCCGCCACTGCCATGGCGGTTTATCAAGCCAAACAACAACAAATTCACAACTTTTCCCTCCTCGCCTCCCATGTCCGCGTTCCTCCAGCCATGGAAGCCATTCTCTCCTCCCCCCAATCTCAAGTACAGGGATTTCTCGCAGCCGGTCATGTTTGCACAGTGATGGGATATACCGAGTATGAACCCTTAGTGGAAAAATACCAGATTCCCATTGTCGTCACGGGGTTTGAACCCATAGACATTTTTCAGGGATTGTATCGCTGCATTCAACAGTTAGAAGGGAAAACAGAAGCAGTTGCCCTTGATAATCAATATAGCCGTTCCGTCCGTCGCGAGGGCAATCAACCCGCCCAAACCCTGATCGATCGAGTCTTTGAAATCGTCTCGCGCACCTGGCGCGGCATTGGGGAAATCCCCGATAGTGGCTTAGGACTGCGGGCAGAATATTGTCCTTGGG
Source organism: Cyanobacteria bacterium UBA2566 (assembly GCA_002340255.1). GTDB lineage: Bacteria > Cyanobacteriota > Cyanobacteriia > Cyanobacteriales > Desertifilaceae > Roseofilum. The sequence continues at coordinate 20,379 of DDLS01000113.1, read as the reverse complement.
ATGCCGAAAAGCGCTTTACCGACTGGCTCGATCCGAATCCCCCTGTACTGACAACCGAATGTATCAGTGGTGAAATCATGCAAGGCGTAAAGAAACCCCATGATTGTCCGGCTTTTGGCACGCGCTGCACCCCAGAACATCCCCTCGGTGCGCCCATGGTTTCCTCCGAAGGCGCTTGTGCTGCTTACTATCGCTATCGAGGGAATCATTGACACTCCAGACGAGGAGATACGGGGAGATGGGGACACGGAGGTAGGCAATAGTGCCATGACCACATTAAAATAGCGGGACTTGAACAAACCCTTGAACTAAAGTTTACCTGTAGTCTAGTCAGGGCAAAAACATCAGATCGAAGCTCCAAAAATGCTTGCAACCCTTGCCTTAAATCGATTAAGACGCAATCATTTGTTGAAAATACATAACATAGGTTAAGGTATATAAGATAAAATAAATGATAAAAATTCTCAATTACTTAATACAAGCCAATTATGTTAGTAGACCGTTTGCCGGATATTCCGGGCTATCAAATTAGCGAACTCATCCATCAAAGCGATCGTACCCTTGTCTATCGCGGTTGGCATACTGATAGTGAGCAACCCGTTATCATTAAATTAATGCGAAATGAGTATCCTTGCTTTAACGAATTAGTGCAGTTTCGCAATCAATATGCCCTTGCTAGAACTCTCGAGATAGAAGGAACGATCTCTACAATCGACTTAAAACGCTACGAAAACCGCTACGCGTTGATAATGGAAGATATGGGGGGCATATCTTTAGCCGACTACCACAAAAACAAGACTCTCTCTATCGGCCAATTTCTGGAGATTGCCATTCAACTGGCTGATATTTTGCACCATCTGCATCACAGTAATGTTATCCATAAGGATATTAAACCCGTAAATATACTAATTCATCCGGAAACAAAAAAAATTAAATTAATAGATTTTAGCATTTCGACTCTATTGCCCAAAGAAACCCAAAACGTTCAAACCCCGAATGTTTTACAAGGGACTCTTGCTTATCTATCCCCCGAACAAACCGGACGAATGAATCGAGGCATTGATTATCGCAGCGATTTTTATTCCCTTGGAGTAACATTTTACGAACTACTAGCCGGAGAATTACCATTCTTGGCTGACGATCCTCTCGAGATCGTTCACTGTCATATTGCTAAAGCTCCCCCTCTAATCAATCGCCAGTCACCGATACCAGGAACTGTGGTAGACATTGTAATGAAATTAATGGCAAAAAATGCTGAAGACCGCTATCAGAGTGCCCTCGGACTCAAGTACGACCTGGAAAAATGTCTAGTACAATATCGAGAAGCCGGGAAGATAGCGCCATTTGCATTAGGAGAACGAGACATATGCGATCGCTTTCTGATTCCCGAAAAGCTCTACGGACGGGAAAAAGAAGTCAAAACTCTACTAAAAGCCTTCAATCGTATTGCTGAAGGGAACAGCGAAATGATGCTGGTGGCAGGATTTTCCGGTATTGGCAAAACTGCCGTTATCAACGAAGTCCACAAGCCCATTGTCAACAATCGCGGTTACTTCATCAAAGGAAAATTCGACCAATTCAATCGCGATATTCCCTTCTCTGCTTTCGTCATCGCCTTCCGAGATTTGATGGGGCAATTACTCGGAGAATCCGATGCCGAATTGCAAGAATGGAAAGCAAAAATTCTCAAAGCTGTGGGAGAGGGCGGACAAGTTCTCACTGAAGTAATTCCCGAACTCGAACGCATTATCGGAGAACAACCCCCCGTCCCCGAACTCTCCGGTAGTGCCGCTCAAAATCGCTTTAACCTCCTCTTTGAGAAATTTATTGCCGTTTTCACTACCAAAAAACACCCCTTAACCCTATTTCTCGATGACTTACAATGGGCGGACTCGGCATCATTAAACTTGCTGAAAGTCCTGATAGGAGACAATCGGATGGGGTATTTGCTCCTGCTGGGTGCCTATCGAGATAATGAAGTCTTCCCTGCCCATCCGTTGATGTTAACTTTAGCGGAATTAAAGAAACGCGACGACCTACCGGAATGGGCGGATTTTTCCGACCGAGACGCTCTGCAAACCGCAAAAGAACAAAAAACAACAATTTCTACTCTAACTCTAGCCCCCTTATCAGTTGCTCATGTCAATCAATTGGTTGCGGCGACCCTCAGTTGTTCGGTCGAGTTAGCCCGACCTTTAACCGATTTAGTCCATCAAAAAACGAAAGGAAATCCCTTCTTTACCACTCAATTTCTGAAAGGATTGTATGAGGATGGATTAATTATATTGAATCCAAATTTGGGATATTGGGAGTTCGATTTGGTGAAGGTTCGAGATGAACTGCTGACGGATGATGTTGTCGAATTTATGGCAGGACGTTTGCACAAATTGCCGGAGGGTACGCGAAAAGTCCTGAAACTAGCCGCCTGTATCGGCAATCAATTTGATTTAGAAACCTTAGCGATTACCTGCGAAATGCTTTCGGAGAAAGTCGCTGCTGCCCTGTGGAGCGCCCTACAGGAAGGGTTGATTTTACCCCAGAGCGAAGCCTATAAGTTTTTCCAAGAATGGAAGCAAGAAGATGGTCGAGTCGAGGGGGTTGTCAGTTATCGTTTTTTGCACGATCGCGTCCAACAAGCGGCTTATGCCTTGATTCCCGAGGAGAAAAAACCAGAACATCATCTCAAAATCGGTCAGTTACTATGGAACAATACGCCAGAATCGCAACAAGAAAAAGTATTATTTGATATTGTCGGCCAAATGAATTTGGGTGCAACAGCGATCGCCGAACAAGAGGAACGAGATCGTCTCGCCACACTCAACTGGCAAGTAGCCCAAAAAGCCAAAAGTGCGACTGCTTATAAAGCCATGTTTGATTATTGCCTGCAAGGCTATGAATTACTAGGAGAGGGAGCTTGGGAGAGGAACTATCCAACCGCTTTGAACTTAGCAACCGGAATCACCGAAGCTGCCTATTTACAGTCCCATTTTTCCACCATGGAAAATTGGCTTGAGGAGGCAATGAGTCACGCGATATCTCCCCTAGATCGAGTTAAACTCTATGAAATCATAATTCAGTCCTCAATGATGCGAGGTCAATTCTCAAAATCTTTAGAAGCTGGACTGGAACTATTAGCACTCTTTGGAATTGAGTTTCCCGAATCTCCCAGTCAAGAAGACATGCAACAGGCTTTGGCGCAAACAGCACAATTATGCGAGCAATATACGTTTGCAGAGATTCTCAATCTACCCGAGATCGAAGATGAAGTCAAAATCGCCACACTGCGGATTTTATGCTTGCTGTTTGCCCCGGCATCCAATGCCAATCCGACCTTAGCACCATTAATTGTTACCAAGCAGATGAATTTCTGCTTGCAACATGGCAATAGCAATTTTTCGGCTTCCGCTTATCTGAACTATGGTTTGCTCCTGGGCAATATTGTTGAAGATTTAGACGGGGCCTATCGATTTGGTCGCTTGGGACTGGATTATCAGGAGCGCTCTTGGGATCGAACCCTGAAAGCAAAAATCTTGATGACCTTTCTCACGTTTATCAGTTTGTGGCACGAGCCTCTCAGAGATAGCCTCGAACTCTATCTAGAATGCTATGCTGCGGGCTTAGAGGTAGGAGATTTCGAGTCGGCTGTTTTTGCATCTGCTGGTTACTGTTGTATCTTTTTGCTAACAGGCAATACGCTATCAGAGTACATCGAAAAGCTCGAAGTCTATGGAGCATTTACCCGACAAATTAGTCTCGATCTGGTTCTCGTTCAATTTGAAATACTGCTTCAATTTGGGTTGAACTTGCTCGGGGAATCTTCTCAACCTCATTGCTTAACAGGACAAGCTTATGATTGGGAGACTCGATTGCCCCAACACTATGAAACCAATAGTATCGGTGCAATTATGACGTGCCAAACTATGCGAATTTGGCTTTCTGTTTTATTCGATCGTCCAGAAGACGCGATTGCTTATGCCGAAGCCACCGAACCTTATTTTATCAGCCTCAAATCTGTGGCATTCTATCCAGTATTTCGGTATTATGAGGCTCTGGCTCGCTTGGCGATTTGGGAAGATGCCGATGGCGAAACCCGAAGCAAGATAGAAAAACGAGTCCGCGATATCCAAACTCAATTCTCGGCTTGGGCGGCTCGCGCCCCCATGAACTACCAACATAAATGGGAGCTGATTGAAGCCGAAAAACAGCGCGTACTTGGAGATCGCCTTGCTGCCATTGATGCTTACGATCGGGCGATCGCCGGTGCTAAAGAAAATGGCTACATTCAAGAAGAAGCTCTCAGCAACGAACTCTTTGCCAAATTTTATCTCAATTGGAGACGAGAAAAAGAGGCTTCAGTATATATGCAGCAGGCCTACTATTGTTACGCTCAGTGGGAAGCTAAAGCTAAAACCGACGACCTCGAGAAACGCTATCCCCAACTACTCTCCCCCATTCTCCAACAGCAACCCTCAAATTTGACTGCTAATAGTACGATTACGAATTTCGCCAAAGGAAGAATTATCAGTACCAACGCCTCCACCGGAGAACTATTAGATTTAGCGAGCCTCATGAAAGCATCTCGAAGTCTCTGTGAAGAAATTGACCTCGATCGCGCTATTGCCAACTTCATGCAAGTCATCCAAGAAAATGCTGGTGCTGAAACGGTTGCCCTGATGCTCTTTGAAGAAAACACCCTCATGCTAGTGGCCCATGCGACAGGAGAAGACATGTCAGTGGCCAGTATTCCCGTCGAAACCAGCGATCGCATCCCGCTAACCCTCATCCACTCCGTCAAAAATACGCACGAACCCCTCGTCTTGGACAACGCCAAAGAGGCCAAAGACTATGCAGGGGATACTTATATCCAAAAGTATCAACCCCAATCAGTATTTTGTCTGCCTTTGATTGACCGAGGGCAACTCATCGGCATTCTCTACTTGGAAAATAATCAAGTGAGTGGTGCATTCACCCGCGATCGCATTGAAATCTTGAATTTACTCTGTTCCCAAGCCGCGATCGCACTGCAAAATGCTCAACTCTATGACACAGAACAACAAGCACGAAACGATCTCCAACAAGTCTTAACGGATCTACAAGAAGCGCAGTTGCAATTGGTGCAAAGTGAAAAAATGGCCACCCTGGGCAATCTGGTCGCTGGGGTCGCTCACGAAATCAACAACCCTGTTGGTTTTATCAGTGGCAATGTGAGAGTAGCACAAGAATATTTACAAGATTTGCTGGACATTCTTTCTCTCTATGAAGAAAATACATCTCCTTCTGAAGAGATTGCCGAAGAGATCGAAGAGATAAATCCCGATTTTATCCGTGAGGATTTCCCCAAACTGATTGAATCCATGCAAGGCGGTTGCGATCGCATTGCTAAAATCAGTACCTCTTTACGAACTTTTTCGCGCACAGATACGGATAAGAAAACCGAGTTCAATTTACATAAAGGACTCGATAGTACCTTATTAATTCTCAAATATCGCCTCAAAGCCAATGGAGAGCGCCCGGCGATTAGAATTTTAAAAGATTATGGTGAAATTCCCGAAGTCAAATGCTATGCCGGACAAATCAATCAAGTGTTTATGAACTTATTGGCGAATGCGATCGATGCCCTCGATGAAAGTAATGAAGGAAAAACTGATGAAGAGATAGAATCTGCCCCCAATTGCATCACTATTAGCACGAAACTAAGCATAGATCGAAAAAGTGTTGTTGTCACAATTATTGATAATGGTATGGGAATGTCAGAAGAAGTGAAGGCGAAAATATTCGAGCAGGGATTTACGACTAAAATGGTCGGCAAAGGAACGGGTTTAGGGATGACGATCTCCCAACAAATTATTGTCGAAAAACATAGAGGTTCGATCGCTTGTACTTCAGAGCTGGGGCAAGGAACAGAATTTATGATCTCTCTGCCTTTAAATTGAATTTATCACTTACCCTTTTTTGTCAAACTGGGGTAAGATATCCCTCTTCTGTCACGTTTCGAGAATTAAGATACAATAAGATAGAAGCTCAATGACTGAAAGCAAGACACAGTAATGGATGTAGAGTTACAAATCTTAAAACATTTGCTGCATTGTATCAATCAGGAGTAATAGAGTATCAATCAATAGTAATGCAGTAATCATATATTCTTAAGGGCTATTGCCTTTTGCCTATTGTCTTTTACCTGACTTCTGTAAGAAGTCCAATCCTTATGACAGAGCCTTCAGAAATCTACCAATTAGGTCATCCCTTGCTGCGAACTATAGCCCAACCCATCGCCAACCCAGAAGATACGCACATTCAAACCTTAATTCAAAACTTAATTGAAACAGCACAATTGAGTCATGGTGTCGGCATTGCAGCCCCTCAAATTGGACAACTTTACCGTTTACTCATCGTCACCTCTCGTCCCAATCTGCGCTATCCTAATGCTCCCAAGATGGAACCGACACCACTGATCAATCCCCAGATTGTCAGTCATTCGGATACTCAACTCAAAGGATGGGAAGGGTGTTTAAGTGTCCCCGGAATCCGAGGATTAGTGCCCCGATTTACCGAAATTGAAGTTGAATATATCGATCAAAAAGGCAAACATCAGCGCCAGATATTCACCGATTTTGTAGCTCGGATTATCCAACACGAATTCGATCATTTAGAAGGCAAACTCTTTATTGATCGAGTGGAAAGCACCCAAGAGTTAATGAGTGAATCGGAATATCACCGACAAATTGTTGCCCATTCCATACCTTCGCAGATCTAACGTTTTATTTCTTCACCATGAATCAAGCAACTGCATGGCTCGATCGCATTGCCAAAGCTTGCAACACTGAACCGTCTGTGTCTTTAGGTGACGGTCATATTTCAGTGAAAACGGAACCTTGGGGATTGGGAGGGGGCAGCGCGATCGCTCAACTCTATCTTCCCCTGAGTCGTCAACAATGCTGGCAAAAAGTCAGCAACTACTCCCAATGGGTCAATTATTTTCCTGATATTACCTACAGTCAAGTCTTGCCCAAAAGCCAGCAACTCTATCAAAAAGGAATCAAAGACTTTATTCTCCTACGTGTGGAAGTAGAAATTTATCTCCAAATCCGGGAAACTGGCAACCAAGCCATAGAATTTGAACTCCTTAAAGGATCTTTCTCGGAATTTCTTGCCTATCTTCATCTTCAAGACTACCAACAAGGAACCCTCTTAAGCTATGCAGTTCAAGCTACTCCCAATTTCCCGATTCCTGCGCCCTTAATTGAACAAGCTTTGAAGCTCGAATTACCAGCTAATATGCGACACATGCGCCAAGTCCTTTGTCCTTAGCCTTTTGCACTTTGGGCAGGTAATGAGCATTGGTAACCAGTTAAGGCTGTAAGCTAGGGGAAGCAAGAGGCAAGAGGCAATGCAAGAAAACTGGGTTTATTGACCCAGGGCTAGGGTAATGCTAAAGACTTTGTTAAAATAATAGAAATTCAGAACGCCTTGGAGGATACCAATCGTCATGCCCAAACCCATTGTTATTGCCCCTTCTATCTTATCTGCTGATTTTAGCCGTCTGGGAGAAGAGATTAAAGCTGTGGATGAAGCCGGTGCAGACTGGATTCATGTGGATGTCATGGATGGCCGGTTTGTCCCTAATATTACCATCGGCCCGTTAATCGTGGATGCCATTCGTCCTGTGACTCAAAAACCTCTGGATGTTCACTTGATGATTGTGGAACCGGAAAAGTATGTTGAGGGCTTTGCGAAAGCAGGTGCGGATATTATTTCGGTTCATGCCGAACATAATGCTTCCCCTCACTTACACCGGACTCTAGGACAAATCAGAGAGTTGGGCAAGCAAGCAGGAGTCGTACTGAATCCTTCTACACCTTTAGAGTTGATTGAGTATGTTCTAGAATTGTGCGACTTGATTCTCATTATGAGTGTTAACCCTGGGTTTGGGGGACAGAGCTTTATTCCCGCAGTGGTTCCTAAAATTCGCAAGTTACGCCAAATGTGCGATGAGCGTGGACTCGATCCTTGGATTGAAGTTGATGGTGGCTTGAAGGTGAATAATACTTGGCAAGTCTTGGAAGCGGGAGCAAATGCTATTGTTGCCGGTTCTGCGGTATTTAAAGCTCCGGACTATGCTGAGGCAATTTCTGGAATTCGCAATAGTAAGCGTCCAGAACGGGAGCTAGTGACTGCTTAAAAATATATGGGGTGAAAGATTTTTGCTCCTACACAGCCAAACCTAACCCATCTGTTGGGTTTGGCTTTTTTTAACCCAACCGACAGGAAAATTAGGCGATCGCATAGCCAGTATGTTCTCGCACTTGCGGAGGATGAAAGGCGAGAACAATAGAATCTTTAGGAACTCCAGCCGCTACCAGTTCCTCCGTGATGCTATCTTCAATGCCATCATAGTGAATCCAGATTTTATGGTTGCGAAATTCAGCATGGACAATGCAACCATGAACCCTTTTGTTATTTTCCCACCCTTCATCCATCAACATAAAGTGGTTACCATCCCGACTGACCACCACATAGGTAATGACTTCACCATAGCGATAGGGAAGATTAGCATAATATTGCAGGATTTGCTCCAAGGTTTCACGCCATTGGTCTAAAGTTGTATTGGGGGTTTCCATTGGATAATTGCCTCGCTATTTAGGTCAAAAACAAGGATACAAAAATCGGGTTCTGCTAATAGGAGCTGTCCAGCTTCCTCTTGAAATAGGGTGTTAAAAGTGTCTGTACTAACCGCAAGATAAAGTAAACGAGTAGGCTCTGTTCTTTGCAGTACCCTAGCGTATAAAAAGAATTGTCCCCAAGCCTGTTCAAGATCATGGATCGGAGAGGGACTTAAGAAGCTCTTGATTTCAACTGCGATTTTTGTGCTGCCTCGTTCAGCAGCAACCAGTTTTTCTGCTCCTAAGTCCACAAATGTAGATCGTTTACCTATCTTCAGGATAAGTGGATCGTCAGTGATTGTCCAACCGTCTTTAACCAAAGCTGTACAAACCACATCATGATAAATATCCTTTGCAGGCATAATTTAACCCTTCAAGATTTGGTCATCTAGGGAAAAGTCTACCTCTAGTTTATCTTTACCTTGAACCAGATAATCGGTTTCAAAGGAATCTTTTAATCCAGATACAAGGTCATATTTGGGTTGCCAATTGAGTTCGGTTTTGGCTTTGTGAATATCGGCGAAAAAATGCTGAGAGCGCATGGGGAAGGCTTTGCGTTTGCCAAAGTCAAATTGTTTGGGATCATAATGGACAATCCGGATATCTTCGGGGGATTTTCCGGCGGCGATCGCGCAAGCTTGAGCTAATCCATCAAATGTAACATAGCGTTCCCCAGAAATGTTGTAAACTTGACCGATCGCTTGGGAATTGCCCAAAACTGCCTTCATCGCTTGGGCTAAGTCGTAACAATGTCCCAATTGGGTAATGGCGTTACCTGTACCGGGTATGGGAAGGGGGCGATCGCGCACAATACGGTCAAAAAACCAAGCTTCTAAAGGATTATAATTCAACGGGCCGTAAATATACGTGGGGCGAATCGAGGTAAACGGCAGTTGCTTTTCACTGAGATATTTTTCGGTTTCAAACTTTCCTTTATGGCGGCTTTTGGGGTCTACTGGATCGCCTTCTATGTGGGGCATTTGCTCGGATTTCAAGTAAACTCCCGCAGAACTCATATAAACAAAATGTTTCACCTTACCCGCGAATAAATCCGCTAGGGGTTGAGTATCGCTGAGTTCCCGACCATTGTTATCGAAAATAGCATCAAATGCTTCACCGGCAAGCTTATCTTGGATTTGGCTGGCATCCGTGCGATCGCCATGAATTTCCGTCACCCTTTCCACTGGTGCAGGTTTATTGCCTCGATTAAATAAGACCACTTCATGACCTTGTTCCACTAATAATTGGGTTAAGTATACGCCAATAAACCGCGTGCCACCCATTACCAAAACTCGCATAGCGTTTCCTTATTTTTACAGATAGTTTTTCCAGAGTCTAAACTCTAGTTTATCATCTCAGTAGTTATTGCCTTTTGCCTTTTACCTATACCATCCATTGCAAACACTTCTGAAGTTCAGCTTGCATGACCTCCACAGGAGCGTGATAGCGACGACCATGGCCAGGTAAAACCCACTCAAAGCGGTAAGCGGTTAATTTTTTCATGGATTTGAGTAATTCATCCCAGGAATAGGAACAATGGCGACGGAAGGCAATTAATTGTGGTAAATAATCTGACCAAGCTAGATGATCGCCGGTAAACAGAAATTGATTTTGGTACAGAAGAACCGTGTGACCTTTGGTGTGACCGGGAACCGGGATAATCAGGAGATCGGGAGCGAGTTCGATCGCCTCTGTCCCCGTTAGAGGTTGTTCAATATCTTGGGTATCGGCAGTGATATCATCTTCATGTAACAGGCGATCGCAGCCAAAGCGATCGTGGAATTTCTGATGATCGGCCACATCATCCATGTGGGTTAAATACATCCACCGTATCCCCCCCATCGCTTCAATCCGTTTCACCAGGGGAGGGGTAAACCGGGGAGAGTCCACTAAAACATTTCCTTCTGGATGCTGGATGAAATAACTGGCTGCACCGAAAGAGGATGCTGAATGATAGCCACAGTGATACACATTTTCGGCGATGAGTAAGGGAAAGGTATCTTGAGCGGTTTTGATATCTTGGGGTTTTTCGACTGTACCAATCGAAGCAGTTGGACAAGCGAGCAGAGCTTGTAGGGCACTTTGGCGATCGCCCAAATTCTCCGGTTGATGGTAGACTGCCGATTGTCCATTATCGCGGTGGAAAACCTGCGGAGCCATCCAACGACAGGTATCACAGTCAATACAAGTGCGATCGACAAAGAAATCTCCAGCTACATTTTCTTCTCGTCGTTTGGTTGCGGTTGCCATAACATTTATAGGGAATAGGGAATAGGGAATAGGGAATGGGGAATGGAATCGCCCCTAGCTATAACTTTAATCTCGAACAAGCTATCCATGCTATTTCCCAATACTTGTAAACACTATAATACCCAGCGCTATAAGCTTCTCCGTCGTTTTTGCCAGTTATCTCTATTCTGGTGAAAAATCAGGTTTTCAGTCGGCTTCCGATCAACTCTACAAAAAAGGTGGATAATAGTTCTTTGAAGAGTCGATCATCGTCTAGTCGTTCGCTCAACATTCAAACTTATCCCCCTCAATAACGGGAGAACAAACGTTAAGCTAGACCATTGTCCAACGTCATACCCAACTATGCAAACCCTCGATCAGAGTATTTCTCAACACCAACCTGATACTGATATCCTAGGCGATTCGCCCTTAGAAATCGCCGGTAAAACCTTTAACTCGCGCCTGATGACGGGCACAGGCAAATATCGCTCCTTTACCGAAATGCAACAGAGCATTGTCGCCAGTGGTTGCCAGATTGTCACGGTAGCGGTGCGTCGCGTACAAACGAAAGCACCCGGGCATGAAGGATTAGCCGAAGCCATTGATTGGCAAAAGATTTGGATGTTACCCAATACTGCCGGATGTCAAACCGCAGAAGATGCTGTGCGGGTAGCTCGACTGGGGCGCGAAATGGCAAAATTACTGGGTCAGGAAGATAATAATTTTATCAAGTTAGAAGTGATTCCCGATCCCAAATATTTGCTTCCCGATCCCATCGGCACTTTGGAAGCGGCCGAACAATTGGTCAAAGAAGGATTCGCCGTTTTACCCTATATTAATGCAGATCCCTTGCTGGCCAAGCGTCTCGAAGAAGTCGGTTGTGTCACCGTGATGCCTTTGGGGTCTCCCATTGGTTCCGGACAAGGGATTAAGAATGGGGCTAATATTGGCATTATTATCGAGAATTCTAAGGTGCCTGTTGTTGTCGATGCGGGTATTGGTACGCCTTCAGAAGCAGCAACAGCAATGGAAATGGGGGCAGATGCTTTATTGATTAACACGGCGATCGCCCAATCCCAAAATCCTGCCGCCATGGCTCAGGCTTTCCGCTTGGCTACTGAAGCTGGACGCATTGCTGCTGTTTCGGGTAGAATTCCCATCAAAGCCTATGCCAGTGCCAGCTCTCCCCTAACCGGTACAATCAATTAAACCGGAATTGTCCTTACTGCATCCCCTGGCTTGACTCCAGGGGCTTGAGTTACTGGTTCAAAAGGGTTAAAAATGAGAACTGTGGCGTGAAAAACGGTTGACCCATTTACCCCTTACCCTTCTGCCGCGCGAACCAATATGTTATAGCAGAGAACGGGAGAGTTTATTATTGCCTATTGCCTCAAACCATAACCTAACTGTCCTAACCAACTCCTTCTCTGCTATACCATGACCTCTCTCACCCTACCCCTCAAGGTCAATCTGCAACAAGTTCATCTCAGTGATGAGCAGTTTTACTTCCTCTGCATGAGTAATCCTCACTTAAACTTTGAACGCAATCTTCAAGGAGCCTTAATTCTAATGTCGCCCGTTGGTGGAGAAAGCGGAAGTTATGAACTTGAACTGGGAGCAGATTTAACGATTTGGAACCGTCGTACTAAGCTGGGTAAAGTTTTCAGTTCCTCAACATTGTTTAAACTACCGGGCGGAGGCGATCGCTCTCCAGATTTAGCTTGGGTTGAACGCTCTCGATGGGATACTCTTACCTCAGAGGAGCGCCAAAAATTTCCGCCCCTTGCTCCAGATTTTGTCTTAGAACTTCGCTCTCCAAGCGATCGCTTAACCCCTCTTCAGGAAAAAATGCAGGAATATCTCGATAGTGGTGTACACTTGGGTTGGCTTCTGAATCCCCAAGATCAAGAGGTAGAAATCTATCGTCAGGGACAGCCAAAGGAAGTTCGGAGTTTACCCACAGCGCTCTCTGGGGAAAGCGTATTACCTGATTTTATCTTATCTGTACAACGATTTGGTGAGGATTGATATTCCCCATTCCCTATTCCCCATTCCTTTCCTAATTCCCCTAACCTTCAACCACCCAGTTCCAGAGGGGATGGCTTTTCCCCTGTTGGCGAATACGATAGACCTTACGCTCTAGGCCTTTCTGATAAGGTCCTGGCAAACCGACGAGAATATTGCGACTTTGCCAGACTAAAACAGCAGTCGTTAAACCGATACTGCTGGAAAAGCCGATCGCCGCTAGGGGGTGGAAATAGAAACTATAGTACAATCCAGACCAGGTAAAATGGTCGAATAGGAGTGATAGGGGCGATCGCATTATCCACAGACTTGGAAATCCCAAAACCAGCCACCATAAAATCACTACCAACCAGCGTCCCCCAACCAACAGTCGATGATAACGCATCACTTGCGCCTGAAACTGGGGATCGAGATCAATCTGGGAATCAGGGGAAACCAAGTTAATTCCAAATGAGAAATTACATCTGATGTAGATTATACATCGCTTCGCATGATAATGGCTAATCAGTCACTTTCTTCTAATTCGCTAAACCCAATTCCTCTTTTAATTGATCTGGAATATTAATTGCTGTTTCCAGTCCACGCAAGCCTTCCCATTGTGTTTTTTCATCCCAGCATATATCTCCCCATATTTCATCGCTGAGGATTGTGCTTCTGAGGATTGTACCATTGAGATTCGCACCTCTGAGGTTTGCGCCACTCAGATTTGTGCGATTGAGGATTGTACCATTGAGATTAGCACCACTGAGATTTGTACCCTTGAGGTTGGCATCACTCAAATTTGTGCTACTGAGGTTAGCGCGACTGAGATTTACACAATTGAGATTTGTGCCACTAAGGTTAGCACGACTGAGATTAGCACCACTCAGACATACTTCTATGAGTTCTACATCTACAAGGTTAACGCGACTGAGATTGGCACGACTGAAATTGGCACCACTCAGGTTTGTACAATCGAGATTGGCACGACTGAGATTGGCACCACTCAGGTTTGTGCAACCGAGATTAGCACCCTTGAGATTGGCACCACTCAGGTTGGTATCTTTGAGTTCTGCCCCCCTCAAGTCTGAGTCCTTGAGGTCTGAGTCCTTGAGTCCTGCATCACTGAGATTGACACAACTGAGGTCTGCCCCTATAAGGTTTGCGAGCTTGAAGTTAGCGCGCTTGAGGTTAGCACCACTGAGGTTGACACCACTAAGGTTGGCAGCACTAAGGTTAACACCTGCAAGAAAGGTACCGACTGTATTGAGAAAGCCTAATACCCCAATACAGGAACTATAACCAATGATTCTTAAAAGTTTAGTGCTATCCTCTAATTTCCCGTCATTATTGGGTTGTCCACAAGGATAAAAGTTGATTTTATCTCTTAGTTCCGCTTTGTCTTGTCCATAACGGTGCAGCTCTAGGAGCAAGATCGTTACATTTAATCCTGTATAAACATCAATCTGCCGTAATCCTAAAGCTGGTTCACTATCTGCCATTCTCTCTTGCAGAGCCAGCATTTTTTTCAGGGGATAGTTTTTATTGGGAGGAACATCAATATAGTCCCCTGCACACCAGGAAGAATAAACTTCCTGCAACCGTTGAAACAATGCCAAATAATCAAATGTCTCAATGTCCATCAATAATCTAAGCACATACTCTACAATTTTTGGCGTTAATCTTCCTACACCAAAGAGATCGTAGACTTGCCATGCTACATCCTCATTACTGAGCTGATATTCTCCCTGCTTCTGTTGTTGTTTTAATTCTGTCCAATTCTGTATACTTGCTACTATTCGTTTCGCATCATAATTTTCAATGCTGACAAGATTATCTTCATTTTTTTTATCGACCACTTCTTCCCAGTTTCCCAATCTCTTGTATTGACTACTGTCTCTAACTAAAAAAATATCTCCATCATGGTTAAATGCAATGATAGTTTTCATGTCTAAAGAGTAGATGGTCATATCTAATCCCATACCTTCTTCAGGTAGAATTGCCTCTTTTATAAATTCAATAACTTCATTACTACTAGCTTTGAATAATTTATTTTTAAATTCGTGTACGGGATGCTCGTAAAAGATATAAAATTCATCCTGTAAATCAGACAATTTTGAACAACAGCATTCAAGGCTGATTTCTGTCCATTGACAGGATAAATCATCACTTTTTAGACTTGAAGAACTCTTTATTTTTTTTAAGTTATGTACCAATCTATTTCGTGGTTTGATTTCATAACCTGGAAACATTTTTGTTTATATTCTAGACCCTTAATCCAAGATAATGATCGTTGGGGAAGTGCTGTGGCAAAAGTTTTATAGCACTTCCCCCTATATCAATCAGTAGTTGGGGTAGAGTCTAGAATTTCTCCCTCTCCCTCTGTAACTGTTGCGAGGATAGCGCGGCCGGTCTTCTCGCGCCACCAGGCTAACAGGGTACTGGCGATAAAGATACTGGAATAGGCTCCAGAAATAAAGCCCACAATCAACGACAGAGCAAAGAACTTTAGGGTTTCGCCACCGAGGAAGAAGATGGCAACGAGGGGCAAAATGGTAGTAATGCTAGTATTGAGCGATCGCATCAACGTCTGATTCACCGCCTCATCGACCACATCATTAATATGCTTTTCCGGATAAAACTGGAGGGTCTCGCGCACCCGGTCATAAATGACCACCGTATCATTGACAGAAAATCCGATAATCGTCAGCAGCGAGACAATAAACAGGCTATCAATTTCCACTCCAGCGATCAAACCCAAGATGGAAAAGACTCCCATGGTTACGAAGACATCATGGAAGAGAGCGACAAAGGCAAAAAACGCATAATCGAGCTGGAAACGGAAATTTAAGTAAAGGGTAATTCCCGCAAAAGCCACGAAAAGTGCCAGCAAACCCGATGTAAATAACTGTTTCCCCAAGGTGGGACCAACGGTATCAATTTGTGTTTGAGTCACATCAAATGTACCGATCGCCTCAGCTAAACTATTTTGCAGTTCTGTGCGCTCCTCCACATCCAAATCTTTGGTGCGGATACTCACCCCAGTGCCGTCTTCACCGGTAATCTGGATGTTGGGATTAGCAATACCGAGGCGATCGGTAACTTCCCGTACTTTAGCAATCTCAATCGGTTGGTCACAATTTCCCACTTCCGTGCAATCAAGATCCAGTTGAAGACGGGTTCCACCCACAAAATCCAGACCTGGACGTAGGGGGGCACCAATTCCTGGACTCCCCCAAGAAATTGCCATGGCCAAAAATCCCATTAGAATCACACCAGCAGAAATCGACCACCAGAGATTACGTTGTTTAATAATGCTAATCATGGATTTACCGTTTGGGGAGCGGAGCAAGATTGGGACAAAATAGGTTGGGTTTACGCAGTCCGGGAAACTGAAGCACGTATAACATCAGGGTACGACTACAGGTAACGGCGGTAAACATACTAATGACGACCCCAATACCGAGAGTCAGAGCAAACCCTCGGACTAAACCCGTGCCTAACCAGAATAGGGCAATACAGGAAATCAGGGTAGTCAGGTTACCATCGAGGATACTGGTAAATGCCCGATAAAAGCCCGATTCTACGGAACGATAGAGGGTTTTACCCCCACGCAGTTCTTCCCGGGTACGCTCAAAGATTAACACATTAGCATCGACGGCCATGCCGATACTGAGGATAAAACCAGCAATCCCGGGTAAGGTGAGGGTGACTTGGAATAGCTTAAACGCCGCAAACGTGAGCAGAGCATAGACGAGAAGGGCAATATTAGCGATCGCCCCGGGCAGGCGATAATAGATCACCATATACACCAGCACGAGGAATAATCCCCCCAACCCGGCATAGATACTGCGACGAATACTATCTTGTCCCAATGTTGCGCCAACCGTGCGGTTTTCCACAATTTCCACAGGCACGGGGAGAGCGCCCCCTCGCAGTTGGATCGACAAGTCATTAGCGGTTTCAGCCGTAAAATTCCCCGTAATTTCCGCACGACCTCCCACAATCCCGGTTTCCGCAAATTCCACGCCGACGGTGGGGGTACTGACGAGTTCATTATCCAGGAAAATACCAATAGTGCGACCCGTTCCAGCTAAATTTTTCGTTAGTTCAGCAAACTTATCTCCCCCTTCCCCATTAAACTCTAGTATCACAGCCCAGTTTGCTCCTCCTTGGGGAGGACGGGGTAAGGAGTCTTGCAGTTGTTCCCCAGTTAAGCCAACTTTGTCAAAGAGGGGAGCAATGTCTTCATTGAGTTTAGCGATCTGCTCCTGATTTTCGGCGAGTGCCTCTGCCGCCACTTCTGGATCTTCCTGTCGCAGTAAAGCTTGCTCAAACTGCAATTGTCTCCAAATCTGAAATTGGGCGGCAAACTCATCCTCTGTTCCTTGCCGTTGCTGGCGAAACTCCAACTGAGCTGTGCCTCCTAATACCCGTTCCGCCTGAGCTGGATCGTTAACCCCCGGCAGTTGGATCGAGAGCTGATCCTCTCCCACCGTCTGGATGGCTGCCTCCGAAACCCCCAGACCATTGACCCGATTTTCCATCACTCGTTGCACGGCTTCCAATTTACGAGGTGTAATTTCCGGGACTTCTGGTGTAGTTTTTACTTGAATGGTCAATTGTGCCCCTCCTCTGAGGTCTAAACCTAGGCGGGTTTCGACTTTCGCCAATACCGCGATCGCGGCGATCGCCAGCACAATAATTAAAGCTAAAATTGTCCGTTGTTTCCCCATCGTTTAATCCGTGATAGTGAATGATATAGGGAGTAGGCAGTAGGGAGTAATGGTCAATCCCCGTGTCTCTCCATCCCCCATACCCCTATCCTTGCATCTCCTAAACCTGTAGTGCCATCATTTTTCTAACAGCTTCTACAATTTTACCCGGCTGAACAATCGTCAAGTTTTCCAGAATGCCATTATAGGGAGTCGGAATATCCTGAGAAGAAAGGCGCACCACTGGAGCATCGAGTTCATCAAACAATTGTTCGGTAATCGAAGCCGTTAATTCTGCACCAATCCCCCCAGTTTTCATACATTCTTCCACAATCACCACCCGATGGGTCTTGCGAATCGATGCGCTAATCGTGGCAAAATCCAGGGGTTTGAGGGAAATTAAATCAATAATTTCTGGATCGAATCCTTCTTGCTCCAGGGTTTTGGCCGCTTGCATGGCATGATGGCGCATCCGGGAATAGGTCAAAATCGTTACATCTTTACCTCGACGGACAATTTCTGCCCGGTCTAAGGGCACTAAATATTCAGTTTCCGGTAAGTTTTCCTTTAGGTTATACAGCAAGACATGCTCAAAAAATAAGACCGGGTTGCCATCGCGAATAGCAGATTTCATCAGTCCCTTAGCATTGTAGGGGGTAGAACAGGCAACAATTTTCAGTCCCGGAACCGCTTGAAAATAAGCCTCTAGACGTTGGGAGTGTTCTGCACCCAGTTGTTTACCCACTCCACCAGGCCCCCGGATCACCAGGGGAATCGTAAAGTTCCCCCCAGAGGTATAGCGCAGCATTCCCGCATTATTGGAGATTTGGTTAAAAGCCAAGAGCAAAAAGCCCATATTCATCCCTTCAATGATCGGTCGCAGTCCAGTCATCGCAGCACCAACCGCTAATCCGGTGAAGCTGTTTTCCGCAATGGGAGTATCGAGTACCCGCAGTTCTCCATATTTTTCATAGAGTCCTTTGGTGACTTTGTAGGAACCGCCATATTGGCCAACATCTTCGCCTAGGACGAAGACGGAGGGATCGCGGGCCATTTCTTCGTCGATCGCTTCCCGGAGGGCATTGAAGAATAGTGTTTCTGCCATTTGCTACGATAAATAGAGTGTGGGGTTAGGTCAAAGTAGCAGTTTAACAAAAAATGGGGTCTTCACAGTCATGGCGATCGAATCTGCACTCGATTGGTGGGCGGTAGCTGGGTATTTGGCATTTGCGTCGTTTATTATCTGGCAGGTGCTAACTCGTTCTTAATCTCCACTCCACCCATCCATGACGTGAAAATCTTTGAACTCCTCTTTCAGCTCGCTAACCAACTTCCTTATGCAACCAATTCCTGTAATTTTGAAAAGCCGTGGTGTTGCCGAGGGGAAAAATACTGCTACGTCTTTTCCGGTTTTTGTGCCTATGGCGAGGTGGACAAAACGATAGAAACTTTTGGGAATAATCTATTTGAGATGGAGGAAAATTTACCGATCTGGGAGGAACTGCTTGGACTTAAAGGATATATTGCTTGGGAGTGTGTGGGGATTCCTGAAGAAACTCAGTTGTATTTTTACCAGCTTTATGTAAGAGGAATTCAAGGGAAGGCGCTCTCTCTATTTGAGGGAAAAATCCTAAATCCGTTGATGAAAAAAGGGGAAGAGCATGTCAAAGAATATTTCCTAGAGATTGAGGAAAAATATTCTCAGGTTTATGACTCCCACCATACGATGCCAGAATGGCTATGGAACAAAATAAAAGCCGTCCTCGAAACATAAAAATTTTGCAATTGTTCAATAGCCAGTTGTCTTACTTATCCTGAATCAAGACAGGTTTAGGAATCTTTCTAATGCTTCTGTAATAGCTGGAGGCCAACGGCGGATATTTGTCACCCAATCGATATCTTTATAGCGACTATCTAAACCCACAGCGGCAACCCAATTACTTTCTGCTTCTCCTTGTTTCCCTTCTACCCATAAAGCAGCACTTAAGGCGGCTCGCATGTCGGCAAATTGGGGATATTTACGGTTCAGATTTCGCATCATTTTAATGGCTTTTTCAGTTTCGCCGATTTCATAGGTGGCGAGGGCTTGACTGGCTAGGGCAAAAGCAAAGTTAGGGGCAAGTTCATTACAGGTTTGATAATCGGCGATCGCCCCTTGCCAGTCTTTTAAGCCCATTTTGGCATTGCCGCGATTGTTGTATGCTTGGGCATCATCGGGGTTAATGTCCAGGATACGATCGTAGTCTTCAATGGCTTCTGCATAGCGTCCTAATCCTTCTAAAGCGGCTCCTCGATTGAGATAGGGATCGCTAACCGAAGGTGCAAGTTCGATCGCTTCATTATAGTCGGCGATCGCCTGCTCAAATTTCCCCTGACTCGCACGGGTAATTCCTCGATTGCTCCAACCGGCTGCACTTTCCGGATATATCTCTAAAATTTGCGTCCAATAGGCTTCTGCTGCGGCAAAATCGCCCTGATTTGATGCGGTAAACGCTTGTTGTGCCAAGTCTTCTAAGGTGCTAGAGTCATCCACCGCACTGATTAACCGAGGGGTCGCACTGCTCCGATCCCAAATCTGATGGGGAAATTCCCGTATCGAAATCGCCTGGGCAGGTAAAATAACACTGGCTACAAGGATGGCGACGATTAACAGTCCTTTCCAAAATAGATTCATAAGTGCTGTTGCAATAAGGGATAATAGTATCTTGAGTTAAGATCGCTTTCTATTATTAAAACAGAAATGGCGAAAGATACAGCAGTTTCCTCTGCTA
>DDLS01000148.1 GCA_002340255.1 Cyanobacteria bacterium UBA2566 | reverse complement strand
TCTGGCGTTTTCGTTTAAATTACTTTTTTTGCATACATAGTTGAGATTCTCTGCAAAATTCGGATCGTGTAGACCATTAGCAATTTCGTGACTAATATCTACATATTGTATGATTTTCAGATGACTTTTCGAGAGTAAATCTAGCCATTCTGGTTGAGTGATAAGATAGGATGAGTGAGCATCATAATCGATATTAAATGAGGCGTTGGAGATGAAATCTGATATGACGAAATGACCTTCATGATTTAAGTGATTTCGGATATTCAAAAATAGTTCTTCTTTCTTTTTGATGTGACAAATGACTTCAAACCCATAGATCAGATCGTAATGATCTGGGAATTCATCCTGGGAACTATCTCCATTCAGAATTTTGATTCTCTGTTCCAGGTTTAATTGATTGATTTTTTTATTTCCCAATTCTACTTGCCGATTTGATATGGTATAACCACAAAGCTCTAAGTGATCATACTTCTGACCTAAAGCCATTAAATCTGTACCATGGCCACAGCCAATATCTAGAACTTTCTGACAAGCAGAAAAGTCAACTTTCTGCCAACCTATATTTCTGATTTCTTGCTGGGCTGTCGATGCTAATTCCTGATATTTTCCTTGTGTTTTTAATTTGGCAAATAGAACCCATGAGAATCCTTTGATAATTCCTGGCAAAGGAATATAGTTCAAGATAGCTTCTTCATCCATAAAAGAAGCCAATTCATCATAATAGTCTCCTACGATATCGCGTTGATTTTGCAGGGCTTTATGATTCCAAGTTTTCAAAAGCTTTAACAGCTTAGGCAATACTATCTGTTCTTCTGCTGTCAATTCTTCAAATGAATTCAGTTCTTGAATGAATTCCTCTAGATCGGCTTGTCGATCTAGTCGTTCAAGAGCTAAATTTAAACTTGGATTCGTATTCCTGTTATTCTGCTCTTGATTTCTAGGCGGTTCTACCCAATATCTTTCTCGCTGAAATGGATAAGTGGGCAATTCTATTTTCTGATGAGAATAGTCTCGATCAAAACCTGACCAATCGACTTTAGCACCTTGTACATACAACGTCCCCAAACTTGAGAGGATCTGTTGCCATTCATCTACCCCAGGACGTAGGGAGGGTAGCCAAATACTGATATCTTCTGGTATACATTGACGACCCATCCCTAATAATACGGGTTTGGGCCCAATTTCCAAGAATATCTGATAACCTTCTTCCCTGAGCGTTTTCATACTTTGAGCAAATCTTACAGGTTGTCGGATATGACGAACCCAATAGTCAGGAGTAGCAATTTCTGCACCTATTTTTTCACCAGTGACATTAGAAATGAGGGGTATTTGAGGCTGACTATAGGTGACTTCCCGAGCCACTGCTTCAAACTCAGGTAACATGGGTTCCATTAGGGGCGAATGAAAAGCATGGGATACTTGTAGTGGCTTGGTTTTAACTCCTTCTGTTTCTAATTGACGACAGAGGGTTGCGATCGCCGCACTCTCCCCGGAAATCACTATACTTTCTGGCCCATTTATGGCGGCTATTGTTACTTGGGAGTTCGATTGTGCGATCGCTTCTCTGACTTGAGATTCTGATGCTAACAAAGACACCATTTCTCCACCCGAAGGCAACTGTTGCATCAGTCTTCCCCGCATGGCGATTAATTTTAGACCCTCTTCTAAACTGAAAACTTCTGCTACACAAGCTGCCACATATTCTCCCACACTATGTCCCATAACTGCATTGGGTTTAATCCCCCAAGATTCCCATAATTTAGCTAGGGCGTATTCTAGAGAAAATAAAGCGGGTTGCGTATAAGCAGTTTGATCTAATAAAGAAGCATTTGACTGAGAATAGATAACTTCTAATAGAGGAATTTCTAGATATTCTTTTAGGATTTCATTGCATTGGTCTAAACTTTCCCGAAATCGGGGTTGAGTCTCATATAACTGTCGTCCCATATCCACATATTGAGACCCTTGCCCAGTAAACAGAAAAGCAATCTCTTTCTCTTGGCTTTCTGCTTTTCCTCTTACCACGCCAGTTCTTTCATGATTCTGAAGGAAATCGGCTATTTTTTGCTGTAGATCGCTGTTTGACTCTGCTACTATGGCTAATCTTTCGGCAAAATGTGTCCGCCCCGTATTGGCACTGAAGCAGATATTTTGTAGTGATTCTTCAGGGTTGAATGCTAAATAAGTTTGGTATTTTGTTGCCAGCTCTCTCAGGGCTGGATCTGTCTGCGCTGATAAGGCTAAAATCTGTTTTGGACGTTCGAGATTGCTATCAACTTTGACTGTTTCTCGGTATTCTTCCAATACAACATGAGCATTAACGCCACCGATCCCAAAAGAGCTTAAACCTGCACGTCTCGGAATCTCTTCTCCCGATTCATTTTTTAATCGCTTCCACTCTTGATTTTCCTCTAGCATATAGAATGGAGTATCTTTAAGGTTAATGCGTGGATTTAAGGCTTTGAAGTTCACTATGCGGGGCAGTTTTTTGTGCTTCATTGCTAATAGAACTTTGATTAATCCCGCAATTCCTGCTGCTCCTTCTAAATGCCCAATATTGCTTTTGACTGCTCCTATCCCACAGTAGGATTTCTCCGTTTTTTCAATTCCATACTCCTGATAAAGTTGTCTGTAGGCTCTTTTCAGGGCATTAATTTCTATCGGGTCTCCCAATGGTGTTCCCGTTCCATGAGATTCTATGTAAGATACTGTATTAGGAGAAATATTGGCTTTGCTATAGGCGGAACGAATGACTTGGGCTTGGGCATAGACATTGGGAGATGTGATCGTTCTGGCTTGTCCTCCGTGATTAATCGAACTTCCTTGAATGACACCATAAATGCGATCGCCATCTTCTATAGCTTTGGTGAGAGGTTTTAATAAAACGACTCCAGCTCCTTCTCCCCTAACATAACCATCTGCATCACTACTAAAGGTTCTACATTGTCCTGTGGGCGATAACATGCCCAATTGACTCATCTGGATGTAGGTTGTTGAAGTAAATAACACGCTCAGTCCACCGACTAATGCCATGTCACATTCTGATTCTTTGAGAGATTTCAGGGCGTAATGAAGAGCAACCAGTGAGCTTGAACAGGCTGTATCTATCGGAATACTTGGACCATGTAGGTTAAAAAATGAAGAGATCCGGTTGGGAATCATACAAGTCCAAGTGCCTGTTCCACTATGACCTTCTACATTCTCTTGATTTTGGTTCATCAACAGAATAGAGTCATAGTTGCACGCCCCGATAAAAACACCGATATCTTTTCCTGAAACTTGAGAGAGTGAGTACCCTGCATCTTCGATACAAGACCAGCTCAATTCCAACATTATTCTATGTTGTGGGTCTACTTTTCTTGCTTCTCGGGGAGAGATGCTAAAAAACTGGGCATCAAACTCATCTATCCCTTCAACTAATCCGCCCCACTTACTGATTGTCTTATTCGGTTGGTTAGGAATAGGAGAATAATGCTTTTTTAGGTCCCACCTTTGGAACGGAATTTCACTTATGCTATTGACTCCTTTTTCCAGATTTTCCCAATATTGATTGTAGTCATCAGCTCCAGGAAACCGACAAGCCATACCAATAATTGCAATGTCAGCACCATTCTTCTGTTCAATGGAATATTTCATAAACTCAACTGATTCCTGATGCACTGGAAAAACGTTTTGATTTAATTTTCGATCCCCATTAGAAGAGCCAATAATACAATGATAACTATAGGATAGCTTCGCTATGGAGTTGCAATTGTATTCTGGATCTTGAGACACTTTAGCACAAGAACACCTTTTTCCTCACCTCTTAACAAAAATTAACAATTGATTGTCAAGAAGTATTGACAAAAACTAGAGATTACTTAATTTCAAGGCTACCATGGAATGTTTGGGATTAACTTTAGGGCACTGAAGTTACTGCAAATCCCTTGATAATGCTGTCTCTTTTTGATTTAGAGGAACTAACTGTGAGTCCAGAAACTTTAACCCCGACTGATGCCCCCCCAGTTTCAGAAAAAGCTTATGATCCATCAGAGTTTAATCAGTATGTAATGTCTACTTATGGGCGGTTTCCGATCGCCCTAAAACAAGGAAAAGGTTGCCTGGTTTGGGATACTCAAGGTCGAGAGTATTTAGACTTTGTGGCGGGAATTGCCACCTGTACCCTCGGTCATGCTCATCCCGCTTTAGTGGAAACAGTCGTACAACAGATTAGCAAGCTGCACCATGTATCGAATCTGTACTATATTGAAGAACAAGGGGCATTAGCCAAATGGTTAGTCGAACATTCTTGTGCCGATCGCGCTTTTTTCTGTAATTCTGGTGCGGAAGCCAATGAAGGTGCGATTAAATTAGCCCGCAAATATGCCCATACAGTATTGCAGATTGAAGACCCGATTATCCTGACGGCAAAAGCGAGTTTTCATGGTCGCACCCTAGCTACTGTTACCGCAACCGGTCAAGCCAAATATCAAAAAGGGTTTAGTCCTCTGGTTCCTGGATTTGCCTATGTGCCCTATAACGATTTTGAAGCCGTAAAAGAAGCGATCGCCTCCCTGGATGCCCCAGAACGGCGTGTAGCTGCCATTTTACTTGAACCCTTGCAAGGTGAAGGAGGGGTGCGTCCTGGAGAATTGGAGTATTTCCTGCGCTTGCGCCAGTTGTGCGATCGGACCGGAATTTTGCTGATTCTGGATGAGGTGCAAGTGGGAATGGGACGTACGGGGAAACTCTGGGGATATGAGAATTTGGGTATTGAACCAGATATCTTTACCTTAGCCAAGGGGTTGGCTGGCGGTATTCCCATTGGTGCTCTGCTCTGTAAGCAGCTCTGCGATGTGTTTGAACCTGGAAACCATGCCAGCACGTTTGGCGGTAACCCCTTTGCTTGTGCCGCAGCGCTAACGGTGTGCCAAACCCTGGAGCAAGAGCGGTTAATTCAAAATGTGCAAGAGCGGGGCGAGCAACTGCGGAAAGGCTTAAGGGCGATCGCCGCTAAATATCCCCAGCTCATTGCTGAGGTGCGCGGATGGGGGTTAATTAACGGCATGGAACTGCAAGCAGAAAGTCCTTTAACCTCGATCGAAATTGTCAAAACAGCCATGGAACAAGGCGTTTTATTGGTTCCCGCAGGGCCGAAAGTAGTGCGCTTTGTGCCTCCGTTAATTGTGTCTGCGGAGGAAGTCGATCGGGCAGTTACTGAGGTAGACAAGGCGATCGCCAGCCTGGCATAAGCTCAATTTCCTGTAGGGACTTTCTGGCCAGAAAGCCCCTACAACATGCGCATTATCTATAATGTAAGTTAGACTTCTTGCGTCAGTGGGCAGAAAATCAGTTGTAATACAGTCTAATTCTCATGCACCGATGTATTGCAACCTATATGCTCTATTCTCTAGCGCGAAGCACTGTATCCTGTAAGAAGTTCTCTTGTAGATGTCCGAGTCTTCTGTTATGTCACAACGATCTACACGCATTTGTATCCTCGGTGGTGGTTTTGGCGGGTTGTATACTGCCCTACGTTTGAGTGAGTTGTCTTGGGAGGGACAGGAAAAACCAGAGATCGTTTTGATCGATCGCCAAGACCGATTTTTGTTTATGCCCCTATTGTATGAATTGATTACGGGTGAAATGCAGACTTGGGAAATTGCTCCCCCTTATGCAGAGCTGTTAGCCGATACTGGAGTCAGATTTATCCAAGCAGAGGTCAGTCAAATTAATTTGGAGACTCAAGACGTTACCCTAGACTCAGGACAGGTTCTGCACGGCGATCGCATCGTGTTAGCTTTGGGCGGAGAAACCCCCCTAACTTGGGTTCCTGGATGTCAGGAATATGCCATTCCCTTTCGGACACTCGAAGATGTCTATCGCCTAGAAGCCTGTTTGGGAACCTCGATCGCATCGGAAGAAGAGGTCATTCGGGTGGCGATCGCAGGCGGGGGCTACAGTGGCGTAGAATTAGCTTGTAAATTAGCCGATCGCTTGGGTGAGCGCGGGCGCATTCGTTTAATCGAAAAAGGGGACTGCATTTTAGCCAACTCTCCAGAGTTTAACCGCAAAGCAGCCGAAGCCGCCCTCAAACAAAAAGGAGTGTGGATTGATTTAGAAACCACCATTCAAGCGATCGCCCCTGATTCCATCTCCCTATTGTATAAAGGTCAGGAAGATACGATTCCCGTCAATATAGTGTTGTGGACAGTAGGAACCCAAATTCCGCCGAGTATCCAAGGTCTAGAGCTGAAAAAGAATCCTCGCGGCCAGATTACCACGACAGCCACCCTACAGGCGATCGATTATCCCCATTATTTCATTCTTGGCGACCTTTCCGACTGTTGCGATGCTGAGGGTCAAGTCTTACCAAAAACTGCCCAAGCAGCCATTCAACAGGCAGATTATTGTGCCTGGAATATATGGGCCTCTTTATGCGATCGGCCCCTGCTCCCAGTCCGCTATTCTCACCTCGGTGAAATGATGGCTCTCGGTATCGATAATGCCACCTTAACAGGTTTAGGACTTCAGCTCGATGGTCCCCTGGCCCATATTGCCCGTCGTCTCGTTTATCTCTATCGTCTGCCCACCCTAAACCATCAATTAAAAGTCGCCTTTAACTGGCTTACCCAACCCTTACAAGAGATAATGTTAAATTAGATCATCAAAGGCATCACTATGTCAAAACCAAAGGTTATCTTTTTAGATGCTGTGGGTACGCTCTTTGGAGTACGCGGCAGTGTAGGAGAAATTTATAGCCAATTCGCACAAGGATTTGGAGTTCAAGTTTCTGCCGATCTGATCGATCACACGTTTTTCGAGAGTTTTAAAAAAGCTCCACCAGCCGCCTTTCCAGACATCGATCGTCAAGAGCTACAGTCCCATGAGTTCGACTGGTGGAAGGCGATCGCCTTTGCTACCTTTGAACAATCTGAGGTCATAGATCAGTTTACTGATTTCGATCGGTTTTTCAATGAACTCTATCATTATTTCTCTACCTTCTATCCCTGGTTTGTTTATCCGGATGTGAAAATTGCCCTCTTAAGCTGGAAAAATCAAAATATTGAATTGGGGGTGATTTCTAACTTTGATTCTCGTTTACATAAGGTTCTCAATGCTCTAGGTCTACAGCATTTCTTTCAATCAATTACCATTTCTACAGAAGTTAGTGTAGCTAAACCGAACTCCAAAATTTTCCATACTGCCCTCGCTAAACATGGTTATAAACCCCATCAAGCTTGGCATATTGGCGATAGTTACGAAGACGATTATCTGGGTGCAATTGAAGCCGGTTTTTCTCCCATTTGGCTGCAACGTCAATCCCAACATCCAGAATTATTTAAGGTAGCGAAAGGCAAAGTTTGGTCGGGTTTACAAGCTACGGCTTTCTCTTAGAGATACAGCCGACATTAAAGGAGTTTCTATTTCTTCTTCTTCACTAAAAATATAATCGGAGTCAAAGATAAAAGCATTGTGATGACGAATGACAGAAAACCCTAAGTTAGTTACTGTTTCAGTCTTAAATGTCGCCATAACCAACTCCCACGCTTTCTTATCCGAAACTTCTGGCTTTTGGACAAAAAAGTTCCGCTTGGCAAAAAATAGACGCTCATCTTTGGGCGTAATAATATGGTTGATTTTATGGGTATATTGAATCGGTTTAATATACGTCTGAAGAAACCACTCTTGATTGATTTGCATTAAATAAAGTCGTTCATGTTGTAGCCAACTCATGCGAAACATCATCAACAAAAGTTCAAATCCAAGAGTGTAAGTGAATACATTCTTCTTTTCCTGTGGATCGACAACCAGTTGCAATACAGATTCGAGAAATATTTGTGGTTCACATCGTAAATCATGAGCAGAATGAATATAAAATTGCCGGATATAAATCCTTAATTGTCTTTCATTCAAGACCCTAGGAATTTGAAAGATCTGTAAATAATGTTCAACTTTTTCTTTGGTTTTTTGATCTTGAACTAATTTAGCGACAATACCATCAGCCGTATATTCATCCAAAAATTCGGCTTGCACTTCTGATGGAGCAGACAGTAATAGATGACACAGAGACAATACATATCTTCTCTGTTGCCAAGATAAGCCTTCAGTCCATTGTCGGGCTTCTGAAGGCAATTGGGAAAGAATCGATTGCATAATTGGTAGGGGCGCGATCATCATATTGAGGAAGAATCTGAGAGAATTCAAGATACAGCGCTTTGTGCTGTAAGTTAAGTTTTACTTAATAAAACCCTGTAAAGGAGTAGGGGAATACCCCCTCAGCTACAGCAGGATTGTTTCCTTCCCCGTGTCGTCTTCATCCTCCTTATCTCCCTATCTCTCCATCCCAGGACGATCGCGAAATTTGTTGTAACTCTAGAATATTGCCATCTGGATCTTGGGTAAATAGGGCGGATCGTCCGGATGAACTCAGTTTAAAGTTACACCCATAGGCGATTAATTGTTGCTTTACTTCCTCTAGGGAATCAATTTCAAAGGCAATATGGGCATTGCGCCCCCATTTTTCCGGATTCCATCGAGTAATTTCTACGTCAGGCTGCATCATTAAGTGCAGTTGATAGTGTCCAATCTGATACCAAATACCGGGAAATTTCAGTTGCCGATCGATTTTGGTTAAACCGAGAACGCTACTATAAAAGTGTTCGGCTTTGTCTAAGTCTGACACTAAAATAGCGGTATGCAAAGATTGTATAATTTTCATTGATTACCCCAATTGCACAATAGAGACAGCAATTTCGGCTACAAGAGATCGCCCAACCCCACTTTTTTGAGTTGGCGACAGCCAGAAAAAGCGAGATTTAGGGGATCGAAAGGTACATCATAGCAGAAGAAAGTGCTGTAATTCTAATCGAGTTGGCGTTGAATCCAACGGCGGAAATCTTGGATAATGTCTAAATATGCTTGGTTACCCACTTGGGCTAAAAATTGGCTGATTTGAGTTATCTCAATACCAGGAAAAGCTAAACTTTCTTGGGCTAACTGATACTGGCGATCGCTCAATACATAAATCTCAAAGGACTCACCATCATAGCGCCAAATCTCGGAGACTCCTAATTGAGCATAAATGAGTAGACGGTTTATGGAACTGCTGGTGATGTCAATTTCGATGACTAAATCTGGAGGAGGATCGATCGCCAAATCAATCCAAGTTTTCCCTTCGATAGCGCTTAAGTTTTGGATATAAAAGCACTCATCTGGTTCTGCACCACTAACATCTGGGTGTTTTAAGGTGATTGAACCCAGGGGTTCGATGTTCAGGGTTAACTCTTCAGCTAGAGTTTCTACAAACCTACCGATAACTCGTTTGTACCGTTCATGTTCGGGGGAAGGAGCCATGATTTGCAATCTGCCGTGATAGTATGTTAGGCGTAAACGGCGATCGCTCAATTCTTGCAGTAAGCGATCGTAAGTCTGCCAACTAATACCGGACAAGTGAATTAATTCTCTAGGGGGAGCCAGGGAAGTCATATCAATTAAAAATCAAAAATGGGTCTGGGTTGTTGGTGGGCAGGAGAATAAGCCATCTTGCCCTGCCCACCCTATGATGATTGACTTAGTTTTTAACTGGTGTTGTCCACCAGGCGATCGCATAGGGTTGCTCTGCCTCATTCACTTGCTGACGATAGTAGACACGAATTTTATACCTGCCTGCGTGGGGAATGCGATAAAATAGATGTTCCACACTATCAACATCACTTATCGAAGATCCAATGCTATCGCGCACATCTGTAGAATCAGCGGGCATCAGAAATACATCTAAATTATTGAGTCCCCGGTCTTCAAAGGTTTCTCCTATATCATACGCCTCATTTTGATTCTGGTCTTGAAGTTCTACTAAACGATTCCAAGCGAGGGTAACACTGAGCATACTCCCCTGCTGTAAGGGTTCTTGCAAAATATAATCTTGATAACTGCCAGCGTTCTCAATTTGGTCATAATTCCAACCGATCGCCGGAACTGGATTCTCTGGAGTCCACTGACCGGCACTAAACTGTTCATAAGCACGACTGGCATTTAAATGACCTGCTCCCATTTGAATATCCAGGGGAATGCGGGCATCAGAATAGGCTTCTGAAGTGAGCCAAGAGTGATGCTGTTGATCGTACAAGGTGCGTGACATACCCAGATTGAAGCCATTGCCCAAATCTTGAATCTTATCGGCACTATTGAGTAATACGGCTTTCATGACCTCTTGCTGACGAGCGTGGATTGTCCATGGGGGACTAAGCTCGGATTTTAAGGGATCGGCTTTTACCTGAGCCAATTGGCGATCGCCATATTCTTGTAATAATGCTACCGTCGCTGTTGCATGGGGAGCCGCAAAACTCGTGCCACTCGAATACCCCACTGTACCATCTAAATTAATTAAAGGAACCTGATGACCTGGAGCAACCAAACCAATGGAGCGCCGATTATTGGTATTGGTTTCGTAGCCAATAATCTGACTGGGATTGCCCAAACTTGGATCGCCAATATTGGCAAAATCAATTTTAGAATAGCGATCGTTGTAAAGCTTCGAGAATGCCACCGTCACCCCATTGTAGGTATCCGTAGGAATGGAAATTCCTCCTCGACCCTGATTCCCGGCAATCACATAAAACACATTATGCACCCGTGCAGACCAATCAATACATTGGGTCAACAGTGCATTCCCATCGAGTAGAGGATTCGGCCGGGGGTCTTGATTCAAAGATTCTCCAAAACTAAAATTAATTGCCCGCAAATCCCCACTATTTTGCATCGCCAGATGTTGAGAAGCGAGGCATTCCTCTGCTTGGCCGCTGCGTCGTAAAGAACCGACAGCCGTGGAATACAGCCGCGCATCCGGAGCTACTCCAGGATACTGTTTATTCGAGCTAATCATCACACTGGCTACATTTTGGGCATGGGGGTCAACATGCTTATTGTGTTCGGCAAAGGCATCTCGAAAAAATACCCGCATGGGGGTGATGGGCTGATTTGAGTCAATTTTCTTATCAATTCCAAACATCCCAGGACGACCGATTTCCACTTGACCAATGGCGATTTTTTTCCCCGTTAAGTTATAAGGTAAATCATGCAAGTTTTGAGCCTCAATTCCTGCATCTCCCACTGAGGAGCGCAGCAGGGGGAAAGCAACGACCGGAATGCCCAACCCAGAAATCGCTAGGGTAAATAGTACTAATTTGAGCTTGCGGATCATCGGTTATGACTCCTATGGATGGGTAGTGTGGCTTTTTTTGATGGTTCATCCCTAATTTACCAATTGATTTTGGCGATCGCACTTTTGTCTGCCCTTCACAACTCGCTTACCCCTTTAGCAGGTGACCCATAGAACCGAATTAGTCAAAAAAATCAGGCTCTGGACTCGCTCGATCCGGATTTTTCCGTCTGCCAGTGAAGAAAAAAACTAAGTATCTAGCCCTGGGTTAGGGAGCGTGAGAGAATAGGGCAAACCTAAACCGGGCAGAAAAAGCGCTTTTACGATTACTGGTTATCTATGACCCATAAGCAGAGCAAAAGCGCCTATGATATTCTCCAATGATAGTGTGTTGTGTGGAGTGTTCTTAAAAATGGTTCAATCTTTATCTAAACCTCAAACGCCGATCGCCAGTAGTCCAGAAAGTTCACCCCTCAATCCCCTCTGGAACCCGCTCAATTTACCTCCTTCTCGCCTATTTGGGACGGATGGCATTCGGGGAAAAGCTGGGGACTTGCTCAATGCTCCCTTTGCACTTCAGTTGGGATTTTGGGCGGGACACGTTTTGCGTCCTCAAGGGATCGGTTCTGGCATTGTGATTTTAGGCCAAGATTCACGGAATTCTAGTGATATGTTGGCCATGTCCCTGTCCGCCGGATTGACGGCAGCAGGGCTAGAGGTCTGGAATGTTGGATTGTGTCCGACTCCTTGTGTTGCCTATCTGACGGCAGAGACAGAGGCGATCGCCGGTATCATGATCTCAGCCAGCCATAATCCCCCCGAAGACAACGGTATTAAGTTTTTTGGCTCAGATGGTACAAAATTATCTCAAACGGTTCAGGGACACATTGAGGCGGCGATCAGAGGACAATCACACCCCTATACCAACCCTCCTCACTGGGGACAACATTATCATCGCCCTGAATTGCTCAAACAGTATGCAACCGCTTTACATGAACCGTTGGTCAACACCCTGAATTTACAGGGAATGCGGGTCGTTTTAGATTTAGCGTGGGGGGCTGCGGTTCCCGTTGCGCCTGGGGTATTTGAGGATTTGGGAGCAGAGGTGATCTGTTTACACAACCGAGCAGACGGCGATCGCATTAATGTTAACTGTGGTTCAACTCATCTGGCTTCCCTGCAAGCAGCGGTTCAAGAACATAACGCTGACCTGGGATTTGCCTTTGATGGGGATGCTGACCGAGTCATTGCCGTAGACTCCGAGGGCAGACCGGTAGACGGCGATTATATTCTCTATCTCTGGGGATGTACTCTGCATCATGCCCAAAAACTCCCCAACCAAACCATTATTTCCACCGTGATGGCGAATTTAGGCTTTGAAAATGCTTGGGCAAAACTGGGGGGTAAACTCGTACGGACTGCTGTGGGAGATCAGCATGTTCATGCGGAAATGGTAAAAAGTGGGGCCATGCTCGGTGGCGAACAGTCCGGTCATATTCTTTGCCACCATTACAGTTTAACCGGAGATGGTCTACAAACCGCCCTGCACCTATCCGCCATTGTCCGTCAGTCGGGAACGAGCCTCACTGACTTGGTCAACCAAAGCTTCCAACCCTATCCCCAACTCCTCAAAAATGTGCGGGTAGAAGACCGCCATACTCGTTTAAATTGGCATACGTGCCAACCCCTGCAAGAGGCGATCGCCCACGCAACTGAAGCTCTCGGAAACCAAGGACGCATCCTGGTTCGAGCCTCCGGGACTGAACCTGTCGTTCGGGTAATGGTGGAAGCGATTCAAGATAATTTGGCTCTCCATTGGACAGACAACTTGGTGCAAGCCGTACAGCGCCATTTAGTTTAGAAAAAAAAGGGAGTCTGATGCTCATATCATTTCCCTATGAGCCTGCACTTAATTAATCGCCAGACTCCCTAAATCTTGTCGTGCTGTATACTCTGAAATCGTTGGGATAGAAATTAGTTGATTTTTTAAGGATAAATTTTTCCTGCTCTGAATTTTCAAGCATGAAACCTCGAATAGCTTCTAGCATGGCAATAAACCACTTATTCTCGCCATGCTTATCGGATTTTTTTAGGAGTTGTATTTGACGATCTATCTTGTCAAGGTTCATCGCTTAGTTAGATGTATGTATTTGAAATTATTTCGGTATTTTTCAATGTGATGTAGGAATAGCTTTTCATACATTTCATGGTGAATTCCGAGAATTGTAACATGGCACTCTTCAAGTTCTAGGAAGTTTTCAATCACCGATCCCTGCCCTGATAATTCAAAACCGTCTGGATGAATTACCTTTACCACCCCAGGTTCATGACAGTTTATTATACCAAATCCGAATAGTATAGAAAATAAACAGATGCTGTTCTAATCCCAATTTTCTTGCTATCCATCTCTACCTGTACTACCCGGATTTGGTATTACACCATCAATTGATTGGGTTGATTCTATCTGAAGCAGCATTGATTCGAGCGCTCGAATAGAAATGTTATTCAATTGAATTAGACCAGATGCAACACCCATCGGAGGATCGCCTGATTCAAGAAGGGAAGTTCCAATTTCCTCCTTATTTATGAAGATCTTGTATACAGCGCTTTGCGCTGTTATGAGGGACAGTGTTGATTCCTCAAAGCTATGTACCAAAAGCCTATTCCCTATTCCCTAGCGCAAAGCGCTATATTGCCCCAAAATTTATTCTTAAATCAGCGATCGCCGAAGGGTTCGTAAATCCTTTAATTTCAACAACAATTTTTTC
>DDLS01000078.1 GCA_002340255.1 Cyanobacteria bacterium UBA2566 | reverse complement strand
GCTGCTATGAGGTACATTGTTGATCGTAGATGTGAGTTGTCATTGCGACCGCAGGGAAGCAATCGCCAAGATTGGGGGATTTTGCGATTGCTTCATTCCACTTGCGTGACCTTCGCAATGACTGATCTCAATGACACTGTACTCCGTTACAGCGCTTTGCGCTGTATTTTCCACCTAGGACACCATTGATTGTGCCTTGGGGGGTAAGGGGCTTAACCCCCTTTTTTCGGATAGTGACACAAGAGGACATGGAATCCTTAACGGTTAGCTACGAATGGGGGTGACAAAGATGATAGTAGTCCTGTAGCTCCCGTTTAATTGAAAGTGAGTGTTTACAACAGTCCCTAGGAAATTAAAAGGTGATGTTAACTAACCGTTACTGATGCGATCGCATGAACAAGATGTTTCTAACCATCGCTCTCCGAGTTCTTTAATAGAGAGTAGAACCGGTTTAAGTTCTCGGCCTTTTTCCGTAATTGAATATTCAACATGGGGCGGAATTTCAGGGTATACCGTGCGTTTGACTAACCCATGGTGTTCCAATTCTCGCAAACGCAGGGTCAGGGTTTTAGAGCTAATACCGGGTAAGGCATCCAGGAGGGCATGGGTGCGGCGATCGCCTTGGAACAGTTCCCGCAAAATCAACACTGACCATTTAGAACTAATCAAGTCCAAGACAAACTGAATCGGACAGCTTGGTACAAAACAGGCAGACTTTGGGATAGAGACTTCTGTTTCTATGGGGTTCCGTTGATAGTTCATAAGCGAATACTACTAACCTTAATGTTTATTTAAATATGTTTGTATCCCTGACTACATCCTATTTTTTCCCTTTAGGTAACTAAGGATTCAGGGCGTACCTACCTTGTAATTTTAATAGAAAGTAATAGGCTGTGAGAAGAGTGAATCCAAAGCCACTATCACAGGCAATTGCCCAGCAGAAAACGCTAAAGTCTTGGTATATCAAGGTTTGAAGCGATTAATAACTGTTAGTTGATAGTCCAAAATTACAGAAGTTGAAACAAATTGAGAGAGAACTTAATCTCTCGTAACTTCTCAGGCAGTATGTGGAAATAAAACTCCATTAAAAAGTATTACTTTGCTGTACTGTGCTGCCTAGCTAAGTCGAATTGAATTAAAAATCCGTGGAGGATATTGAACCATGACTCAAACCTTAGCCCTAGGAAATGTAACGAGTGAAGCTCAAAAAAATGAAGCTTTCGTTCTTTGGTTTGAACAAGTTGGCATCAGCGACATTCCCTTAGTTGGCGGTAAAAACGCCTCTCTAGGAGAAATGATCCAACAATTGACTCCCAAAGGTGTGGTTGTGCCCAATGGATTTGCTACCACAGCCCATGCTTATCGCTACTTCATTCAATCCGCAGGGTTAGAAAGCAAACTGCGAGAGTTATTCTCCGATCTGGATGTTGAAGATCTGAGCAATTTACGGCAACGGGGTAAAAAAGCCCGATCGCTGATCCTAGATACGCCATTCCCGGACGATCTGGAACAGGCGATCGCCAAAGCCTACGAAAGAATGTGCCAGTGGTATGGTAATCCAGACAATGGCAACCTCAACGAAACCGACGTAGCGGTACGCTCTAGTGCTACGGCTGAAGACCTACCCGATGCTAGTTTTGCCGGACAACAAGAAACCTACCTCAATGTCTATGGTGTAGATGCCGTTCTCAAAGCTTGCCACAAGTGCTTTGCTTCCATCTTCACCGATCGCGCCATCTCCTATCGCACCGTCAAAGGCTTCGATCACTTTGATGTTGCCCTCTCCGTCGGCGTACAAAAAATGGTACGCTCTGACCTCGCTTCCTCTGGTGTAATGTTCTCCATCGACACCGAAACCGGATTCAAAAACGCAGCTCTCGTTACTGCTGCCTATGGTTTAGGGGAAAACGTAGTTCAAGGAGCTGTCAACCCTGACGAATACTTCGTCTTCAAACCCACCCTCAAAGAAGGCTATCGTCCGATCCTGGAAAAACGCCTGGGTACAAAAGAACTGAAAATGGTCTATGACTTGGGTGGATCGAAACTGACCAAAAACGTTTCCGTTCCCGAATCTGAGCGGGGCAAATTCTGCCTGAACCACGATGAAATTCTTCAGTTGGCCAAATGGGCTTGTATTATTGAAGACCACTATTCCGAAGTCCGGGGCACTTACACCCCCATGGATATTGAATGGGCAAAAGATGGGGTTACTGGCGACCTGTTCATCGTGCAAGCGCGTCCCGAAACCGTTCAATCCCAAAAATCCGGTAGTATCCTCAAGAACTACAAACTCAAAGGCACATCGGACATCGCCGTTCGCGGTCGCGCTGTCGGTGAAATGATCGGTCAAGGAAATGCACGGGTGATCATGGAAGTTCACCGCATCGATGAATTCCAACCCGGTGAAGTCTTGGTTACCAACAAGACTGACCCCGACTGGGAACCGATCATGAAGAGAGCCAGCGCCATTGTCACCAACCAAGGCGGTCGGACTTGTCACGCAGCTATTATTGCACGAGAAATGGGTATTCCGGCGATCGTCGGTTGTGGAGATGCCACTGAAATCCTCACCACCGGTCAAGAAGTCACAGTATCCTGCTCTGAAGGTGAAGAAGGACGGGTTTATGACGGTCTAGTTCCCTTTGATGTCATTGAAACCCAACTCGACAACCTACCCAAGACCCGCACCCAAATCTTGATGAACGTGGGTAATCCTGAAGAAGCCTTCGGTTTATCCTCCATTCCCTGTGATGGTGTTGGATTAGCTCGGTTAGAGTTCATTATTGCCAACCACATCAAAGCTCATCCCTTGGCCCTGCTGCGGTACAACGAACTCGAAGACGAGTTAGCTAAACGGGAAATCGCCAAACTCACCGCCCTCTACGACAACAAACCTGACTTCTTCGTAGACAAACTGGCCCATGGTATCAGCATGATCGCGGCTTCCTTCTATCCCAATCCGGTGATTGTACGGATGTCCGACTTCAAGAGTAATGAATATGCCAACCTCTTAGGCGGTCGTCAGTTTGAACCCAAAGAAGAAAACCCGATGATTGGTTGGCGTGGTGCATCCCGCTACTATGACCCCAACTATCGCGAAGCCTATGGTTTAGAGTGTAAAGCACTCAAACGCGTTCGGGATGAAATGGGCTTAACCAATGTGATTCCTATGATTCCCTTCTGCCGCACCCCCGATGAAGGTCGCAAAGTGTTGGCTGAAATGGAAAGCAATGGCTTGAAACGCGGCGAAAATGGTTTGCAAGTTTACGTGATGTGCGAATTGCCCAGTAACGTGATCTATGCTGATGAATTTGCCCAAGTGTTTGATGGCTTCTCGATTGGTTCTAACGATTTAACCCAGTTAACCTTGGGATTAGACCGTGACTCTGCCTTGGTTGCCCACATCTTTGACGAACGGAATGAAGCGGTTCGTCGGAT
Organism: Cyanobacteria bacterium UBA2566; assembly: GCA_002340255.1. GTDB lineage: Bacteria > Cyanobacteriota > Cyanobacteriia > Cyanobacteriales > Desertifilaceae > Roseofilum. The sequence continues at coordinate 430 of DDLS01000078.1, read as the reverse complement.
GGTACAAATTGCCATTAAAGCAGCGAAGAAACACAATCGCAAGATTGGTATTTGCGGTCAAGCGCCTAGTGACTATCCAGAGTTCGCCCGCTTCTTGGTTGAACTCGGCATTGATTCCATGAGTTTGAACCCGGATTCTGTTCTCAAAACTATCTTGGATATCAGCAAGATGGAGCAGTCGGGAACCATTATGGATGAGGTGTTGGAGGTAGCTCAGGCTAACTAATAACAGGTTTGGATTTTGGATTCACTCTATCTCAGCAATCTAAAATCCACACAAACTGCCCTGGGGATGAAATAACCCTGGGGCGGTTTTGTTTTGGATGGGCAAGATTCCCTATTCCCCATTCCCTATTCACCTGAGTTCGGGATAAGGGGAGAAGGAACAATGATGATTGGTTGAGCTTAAGTGCGAGATCTCTTTGGGGGA
>DDLS01000061.1 GCA_002340255.1 Cyanobacteria bacterium UBA2566 | reverse complement strand
GTATGTCTGAAGTTTATCCACAAGTTTTTCGTGATTGATTTTATCGAAGCACTTGGCTATGTCGGCATCAAGTACCCATTTGGCACTTTGCTTAACACTGCTGAAAATGGTTCCGATAGCGTCGTGGGCTGAACGTCCTGGTCTGAATCCGTAACTGTTTGGTTCAAACTTCGCTTCCCATTCAGGTTCCATCGCTTGTTTTACTAACGCTTGTCGAGCGCGTTCTTTCATCGTCGGGATGCCTAATGGTCGCTTTTCGTTTGTTCCGGGCTTGGGAATTAGAACTCTACGGGTGGGTTTGGCTTTGTGACTGAGTTTCAGGTTGAATGCCACGGTCAGTCTCTGAGTGGGGGTGAGCGATTTAATTCCGTCAATCCCCGCCGTCTTCTTTCCTTACCCATGGGGATTACCAGTTCTCATGAATGGGGGTTATGCTGTCACTCCAACATCTAGAGGGATGGACTTTCACCCTCACGGAAATTGAGTTGTCAAGGTTCGTTAGAATCCTTGCTCTGCCTACACTTCAGCCATTAGAGGCTTCCATTTTCGCAGAAACGAATCGCACCAACACTTCTGGGTTAAAACTCCTCATAGACAACGAGTTCTTCAGGTAAATTAGGTTGTGTAGTTGGTTGTAGCTCGGATTGCGCAGGAGAACTGGTGCGAGCAGAGGTAATATCCGTTACCTTGGATGACATGTGTGCTGGTGTCGGCTTACCTCCGTCAATAACTCTGAAAACTTCTACCGCTTCCGCATCATGTAAGCGTTGCTCTAGCAAGACTTCTTGCGCTTCGACAGAGGAGAGAAAATTTGCTAGTTTTTTGGCGGAAATTTTCGATTTTTTGTTATTTCGATGACGGTTGCGTAGCTCGCTGGTCGCTAGTCTTAATTCTTTCTCGGAACGCCCTTGAAATTCTGCATAGTATTGAGAAATACACTCTACCCACTGGCCTTGAACGAAAGCATAAGCAATGCTAGCGTTAAACGGATCGTATCTCACGGGAACAGAGGTATTTTCAATCTCGGGGTTTCTAAATAGGTTAGACCAGTAGTAGACATAGTTGATCTTCACTCCTCTGCTGGTTTGGACTTTAGCTTTACCACTACTGGTTGTTGGTAGAGTAAGAATTTTGAAATTCTCGTCATAGGGAATTAAGCGGTGAGTCCTTCCTCCTCCGTTGGCTATGCCCGTTATGAACGCTTCCCGTGGAGTTTGACCCAATGAAGGATGATCTAAGCGATCGTAAACCTCGTAAGCCCATTGGCTCAGATATTCATAGAGAACGCCTAATGTCCAAATGGCTTGATTCTTGGGGTTTACCGATTTGGTCACTTGTCTGACATTGCAGGTAATTTGAGTATTCCCCATTAGATTGTGAATAAACTGACTGTTGTTGGTTCCAAACAATCGCTCGCAAACTGAACCAAACCGTCCTTTTGCTGCTGGACGATGTTTTTTTGTACACTCAAAGGTCGCTAATAATGTTTCAAAATAGGTGCTATGAAACTCTGCACCGTTATCTACCACAATGGTTTGAGGTAAGCGGCCGTATCTTTGGACGCAAAGCCTCAGTACCATCAAACAAGCGCGATAAGAGGCGGAATCGAAGGAGAGGTACACTGCCAGCAAACGACGGGAATAACCGTCAATTAAGAAGGTCACCCAAGGTTTTCTTAACGAACGACCGGTATGGGAACAGACCAGTTCTACGTCTAGTTGAGTATGGTCGATATGACCGATTTCAAAGGGGCGATCGCCATGTCGAGGCGTTGTGCGACTTAATTCCCAGTAAAATGTACTTTGTGGGTATGCTGCTCTACGTCCCTTCCGTTTTAAAGTTTGCTTATAACCGGCATGTTTCTGGATTTCCTTGCTGAAGGTTTTGTAACTGGGAGCGATCGCCCCTTTCTGTTCGCAAATATCTACTAGAGAACAATAAACCGACCATTTCGATTTCTGTTTAAGAGTCTCATAGTCCTCGGCAATGAATTGCTCCATTAGTTGCAATGTTATATCGGGAAGCTTCCGTTGACGATTTCCTTTAGCTTTGCGATGAGACAATAACCCTAGATATCCACAGCCATATTTCTCCTGGGCAGCTAGGTACTTAGCTTTCCAATCTCGAATAGTACGGGCTGAAGTCGTTTCATTGTCTCGCTTCTGTCCCTCCAAATAAGGCTGAATCACTTCATAACGACGGAGGGCTTCTGTTTGGTCTTCAGGGCTTGCTTGATAGAATTTATTCCAGGCTTCTGAGGAAACGGTAGTGTGAGACTCAACTTGAGGACTGGTAATTTTCCCTTGCCAAACCAACGTCTCAAGTTCTGCCCGCCTTAACTGAATCAACCGTTCTTGTTCTCCTCGCAGAATAATTTCTGTAGTGCCTATATGAACAATACTCAAGGCTTTTCCATCCCAGAGGATTGAGGCTCCTGCGGTCAAATTCACTCCAGGGGATGTTATCTCTCTCGAAGAGGTAGAACTCACCATCAGAGCATATGCTTGAGCCGTTTCACTATCCGAGAAGACGTTGCATTGATTGGGTTCGGCTAAAAGACTACTACTGAGATCGACATAGATTTGTTCCTGAGCAATCAGAGTATAGATGGAATCAGCCAGAAACAAACTTAATAATTCATTCAATGTAATCCCTGGCTTTTCGGAGATAGCTCGGATGATACTATCGAGTTGAGGTCGATCTATCTCTAAAGACTCGGATCGGAGATAGTCCTCTAAAAACACAAAGTTTCGTTGCAGATTCCAATTAATCTCAGCATCGGAGCGTAAATGATAGTAAAGTCCAAAGGAATTAGCGTAATGTTCTCCTGGAGGACAATACCACCCTTTCTCTTCAGAAAAAATGTAACGATGGGGGCTTTTCTCTGCCAGCTTTTTGAGTTGTTCTTCTGATTTGCATTCTTCCCACCCGGCCGAATCTTTTCGTATGACGAAGAAGTCTGGGGTATGCAAAACCCCTAGTCTACGGTCATGTTTGCTCTGATAATCTAGCTTAATTGCCGGGGGTTGGTCGTAAAATTCGAGCACGTCTTCGTTATGCTCCAGTTGAAAAATGAAAGGCAGTTCAACTTTATGAGATTCAAACTGGATGGTTACTCCCATCTTTCGACTAGGGTAACGGCCAAAAACATTTTTGCTGCCACCACCAACGTTACGAGAAGGCTCTGAAGAGCGAATTCTTTGGATAACTTCCTGAGTTTGGCAAGACAACCCGAGAGTATTAGACCAAACATCAAACTCCGTTTTCGATAGCATCAGGCTCATCCTCGCGATCGTCATCTAAAATTGGACTAAATAGCGTTAACTTCCCATTTTTCTCGCTACTCCGTTGCCAAGCTATTCCTTCTGGGTCTCGCTCTTGCGACCATTGCGGAAATTGCTCTGGTTTGTTGTACATCATGTTCATGATGGTTTGGTGTTGAAGTTTTAATCGTTCGGCAAGTTGGCGAGTATTTAATGAGTAATTCGGCTCGTCTTGCTGGTCGAGCGTTGAATTGTCCCTGTTGGTTGGAGATACTGAGCTTTCCTCCTGTTCCTCTTGAGGCTGAGGGGTTGTATTTACTGGAGGAGTCGGATCTTGCTCCAGATTGTTTCGATCTCCCTTGTCAGGCTCGATGCCCTCCGGGCGGTCTTCGACCATCGCAGTTGCATCCTTCTCCGTCAATAGGGGTTGCTCTTGCGAGGGAAGCTCTAACCCCTGTTGTAAGTGGTCGAGTAACTCCTGGAGCTTTTCCCCCGTGTAAAACTGAAGGAGCTTTTCTGCTGCTTTCTTGGGATTGTCCATCCTGACTTGCTTGGGTTGTAAGTGACCGAGTAACTCATTAAGCCTTTCTCCCGTATAGAACTCACGGAGCTTTTCTGCTGCTTTCTTGGGATTGTCCATCCTAACTTGCTTGGAGCGATCCTTGATGCCCAACAAGTCTTTGACGAAACGGTTGAGTTCTCGTCGATAGGCAGGCTCTTTGTACTCATCCTCCGGAATTGGGTTAAACTTGATGTATTCATCAATCCGCAATCCGATTAAATCTCGATTTTCAACATACTCGCGTTCGTCAGCGGTCAGATTGTCCGGATCTTTGATGTTTCGCCCTAGTTTGGCAGCAATATCTATGGCAATCAGCTCTCTATCCAACAACTTCCCAATGGCTGGAATCGCTTTTGCCGCTCGATTTGCAGCACGAGTACGTTCTTGATGCCGACTACCTAATTCATCCAACTTCCCGACTTCAAGTCGGGAAGTTGAGTCGGTAAGATCCGTTCGCTCTCCCTGATGAGATTCGTAAATCAATGTCCGAAACTTCCGCTTAATCTCTGGCTCCGGTTCGAGCAAGCGATCCACCGTTTCGATGGTTGTCCCCAAGCCATTGGGACGTTTGGCCGTGATAAACGCCCGGAAATTGTCAGAATCCGTTCCTTTGACGTAACGGCAGTAGTACGGCGTTACGACTCCTCTAGCGAGGCAAGGGGTTCAAATGAGGAGATAGCGGTGGAAGCATTCTCTCCTTGCGCTTCATTGGCATCGCTACCTGAGTTCACTCCTTCCTCTTTTTCTCGAATGACATGAGACACTTCATTCATTACTTCTAGAGCTAATTCAATCAGGTCAGGATGAGCGGGAATCAATGTTTCTACCGGCTCTGGATCGTCTTTAGGGAATTGACGCAATAAACGCCCTAAATCCTGCATGAACGAGAGAGGAGCGCGAACATTTGTAGCATGAATTCGATATTTCAGACGGTTAATCGAAACCCCCTCTCCTAACATGGCTACACCAATTATCCAGGAATAAGCAGTCGGGCCAGTTTCGGAAGCAAACTGCTCAATTAACTTGCTAGAATCCTGTTGAGAAAGACTGCTGGAGCTAGAGTTGGGGTCATCATCCTTGGAAACCACAACGAGAGCATTTTCCCCTGTTAGCCGCAGAATGCGTTCCTTCATTTGTCGAGCAGCTTGAATTGTCGGAACTCGTACATAGGTCGCGCACTCTGGCAGTCCCTTCTGGCGATCGCGTTTCATGCGTCCGTGCGCCCATTCAATTGCTGTTTTAACCCAATCTCCTTCAACAAAAATGGCGGTATTGAGAGCATCGGTTAATTGTTTCTCATTTTGAGCATTGGTGAAGGTTTGACCGTCATAGTGGGCTTCTCCTCGACGATAGGTAAACTCCCCAGCTAAGGTGACAAAAGAAAAGGGAGGAATCGTCCCTTCCCGCAAAGCGTCTGCTAAGACATACCTGAAGTCTGGCAAACACTCATAAACGTTTTCCTCAACAGAAGCATAATTAATCCAATTACCTAGAATCCTGTTGTTATCCGAGCGAAATGGTGTTCCTGATGTCATCAAACGATGGGCTACAACCTCATCTGGAAATGCTGCTTCACAGGCTTGACCAAATGCTAACTGGTCGCTTACGTGATGGACTTCATCGAGAATAATGAATACCTTACCTGCAACGTCTCTCTTCAGTGCCAAGCTCAACGTTTGAGCATTATCTGATTTAGTTAACCACTGATAGCTAACAACCATCCCATGATAGCCCTGGTTCAATAATTCATTGGGGGTGGGCGGACGATTCAAACGTTGATCTGTACCCGAGTAGTATAAATCCATACTAAATAGATCTCTGGCATCGGTGGAATATTGGCGCTTCAAATGATCTCCGGGAACAACAGCCACCAGAAACCGTAAGTCTAGCCCCCCTTTCCGAAGAAAGTCATAGGCATAGAGTGCTCCACCCGTCTTGCCTGCGGATGTGCAAGCTTCTAAGAGAAAGTTTTTCTTGAGATTAGTCTGGTAATCCCTCACAAAGCGGTCTTGCCAATCTCTGGGAACAAACTTTGCGGCCATAAATGCCTCCATTAGTTAATATCGATCTGTATACCTTTCGTAGCTCAAACGTATTCTACCATAGTTGTATCTCACCTGTATCCCAATCGCATGGCAAAGAATAGCAAAAGCAAAACTATATCCATACGCTTGTCTGACCTAATGCTTGAAGCGCTGGATGCCCGTGCCATTCTTGACGAGAAAGACAGAACTCAGATTATCCGAGAAGCGATCGCAGGGTATTTAGACTTATCAGATGAACCTGTAGAAGATAAGTTAGAAGCCTTGGAAGAGAAACAGCATTCTTTGGGTAAAGCGGTTGATAGCCTATGCAGGGAACTGAAAGGAGAGTCCAAAAGAACTGATTCCTTAGAAACGCGCATAGAAGAGCTGAACCGCGTGATGGCTCTCTTCTTGGAGCGAGTAAATTAGTCCAGTTTTGGACAAGGAGGCGTGTGTCTGACACGATTCCTGTCAAGTCTTTATCCTCTGTTAGACCTTTCCACTTCCAGTGCCTTGAGAGGCTCTGAAATAGCTCGTCAGCTCTGTATCTGAGTCAACATATGACGATAGTGATCGCACCTCATCTAAAATTTATGTACTTTTGGCGATATTATAATTCCATCTTTGGACTTCTGGCAATATTATGCTTCGATAAACGATCGATGTCCAGATCTTAGTGACAAACTAATAAGCTTTCTGTAGGGGGAGTTGGCAATATTATGGTTCAGTTCCCGGCAAAGTTATGGGTAAAGGCACATGTACCTCATGAAAGCGGAAAATGTTGGAATCCCCAACTTCGATCTAAGGTCAAATTGGGGTTTTGTCGATCGTGACGATCGATCAGTTCAATGCGATCGCCCCCGATTAATTCTCCAATAATGGCCGCCTCTCCCTCTAATGTCTCCACGAAAGGATGAGCGACTTCTGGAGGAAGGCACAACACTAACTCAAAATCTTCTCCTCCATAAAAAGTCCAATGGCGAATCTTGGCTTCAGAAAGTACAGAGCTTAAACCCTGAGCAGTGGGAATTTGACTTAAATCAATCCTAGCGCCAACGCCACTGGCGCGACAGATTTGATCTAAGGCATCGGCTAACCCATCGCTACTATCCATTCCGGCGATCCGTTGCGGCTTTAAATTCCATAATTTGGGTAGAACATCTAAGCGCGGTTTGGGATATTGATGCGCTTTAATGAATTTTTGGCGATCGCCGGGTGACAAAGTCATCGACCACTGAGGATTTAACAAACATTCTAGGCCAGCACGGGAGGCTCCATGAACCCCTGTGACCACAATAAGATCGCCAGGTTTTCCCGTATGGCGTTGACAGAGGCGATCGGGTTTAACTTGTCCCAAAGCGGTAATACTAAGGGAAATAACCGGCGATCGCACTACATCCCCACCAATAATGGCAGTCTCATGGGGTTTTAAACCGTCGTTCATCCCTTCATAAAGTGACTCAACCCACTCCACCTCTGTATCTGCCGTTAAACTTAACCCCACGGCGATCCCTAGGGGACAAGCACCCATAGCGGCTAAATCTGATAAATTAGCCGCTACTGCTCGCCATCCAACGGCATGGGGGGGAGTCGTGCGATCGCTAAAATGGACTCCATCCACCAACACATCCGTGGTCACCACCATGCGGTATCCTGGAATCAGATCCAACACTGCCCCATCATCCCCCACTCTATGGGCAGCACAAAACCGGAAGAGACGCTGCAAAAGCCCCTGTTCCCCAACTTCTCTCACCTTCATGGCCACATCGTAAAATACTGAAAACGTCTTCTATACTTTAAACCCTGACATGATCGGCGAAAATCCTGCCTTAATTCCTCTCCTAATCCTTACCCTTCTGCTGTGTATCGGTCTCTTTTTCTTTATTCGAGCCTCCGTTAAAGACCGAACAGAAGAAATCACCCTCATTGCTAATGTCACAGAAGAAGAACTGCTTCCCCAACTGCAAACCTATTTTGACAGCCGAGCCTACCAGGTTACTGCTCTAGAGAGCCAAATCCAGAAAATCACCTTTGAGGGGACTGTTCAACCCAGTTGGTTTTTAGCCATTTTTCTCTCTTTTTTAGCTACTCTTGGCCTACTTTGTGGTAATCTTGTAATCTCTACCGTATGGTCTGACTTTCCCCCAATCCTATGGGCGATCGTCTTCCTTGCCCCGGGTGCAGGTCTTTTCTACTGGAAGGGCGCTTATCGCACTGAACAAGTGGAGCTACAAGTTCAATCTCTTGAGTCATCCACGAAAACGGCGCAAAGTCTAATTGCGGTCAGAGCGCACCGAGATGAACTGGCTGAACTTCAGAAAGCCTTACAATCTTTGCTTTGTAATGAGGCAGAGTTAAGCTGAAACTCTGCCTCATTAGCTCCCTGAGTTACCTGAAGCTTGACACGCTGCTATCCGATCGGATAAGGTGTATCAACTTGTTTGGCTTCAGTTATGACAGCTCCCAGTAGCATTGATGGGGGTTGAAGGTCATCCGGATGTTTCAAACTGGGAAACAGAAAATGGTTTTCCTCAACATATTGAGCGCCAAATAAACCTTTTTCTGCCCAAAAATACCGATCTGTGGTATGCTCGTTCCGCTTGACCAATAATAAAGCGGGTGGGATAATCCCTTGAGCGCGAATAAATTTTCGAGCTGCCGTTACGGGTTTATCTTCTCCGCTTTCAATGCTATACTGAGGAACTTGTTCGAGGATACGCCGTCCTTCCTGGCGACGACGACTTTTGCGCTTACGTCTCCTAGCCAAATCTCCTTACCTCCCCTTTTAGCAGACAGATGTAGTTGTGGTTACAAAATACGTGCAGATTATATCGGTTTCTATGAAAAAAATCAATCAGTCTTAAGATAAATCAACAAAAGTCCCTAATCATACTGACGCGATCCCTATACAGATCCCCATCGGTAGAACCGGCTAAAGTCACTGAAGTCGCGGAAACCACTACAATAGGGAAAATGGAATTCACTTTGGGTATTCCTCGAATGTGTAATGTTGTGAATTCCTAACGTCCCCGCTTAAGTTCTATCCTCATGTTAAGGCCTGCCAGTTCGGACTTTATTGAACTGTGTCGATCGCAAATCTCCTTGTTGACCCAATCGTTGGGAGCATCTTTGAGTGCAGTTTATCTAACGGAACACCATCTAGACCGGTCGTTTACCCAACTGATTCCGATCGCCGCTTACCCGGATCGGGCAACTCCTTGGACGGAGTTGAAGCCGATCTCTTTTCTTCCCTATGAGGGATACTTGCAAGGTCTTGCTCCTTCTTTACCCAATCCCCTCGATCCGAAGTTGGAATCAGCCGCATCGAAAGTCCTGCCGCAACCTCATCAACTGATCCTACCGCTGGTAAAACAAAAAATGTTGATGGGGTTTTTAGTCACCCAACGGGAGGATCGGCAATGGAATGAACTCGAGCGAGAACAAATTCAACATATTACGAATACATTGGCGATCGCCTGTTTGTTGGATCAACGGGGTCAATGGTCTGAACATCGCTATCAACAACAGAGTACGCTGCAAACGAAGCGTCATGAACTGTTCCATAATTTTCTCCATCAATTCCGTAATCCTCTAACCGCTCTGCGAACCTTTGGTAAACTGCTGCTGAAACGATTGCCTGCTGCCGATCCGAATCGGGCGATCGCCGAGAATCTTCTGCGCGAAAGTACTCGCCTCCAGGATTTGCTCCAATATTTTAACCAATCGATGGATTCCCTAGAAGTGTCAGGGAACCGTCTGAATGGGGAGAATCCTTCAGAACAGCGACTGTTGAGTGCAACCCCTTCCTCTGTACCCCAACTTCCGGCTTCCCTAGGTCAGATTTCCCTCACGCTTCAATCGTGCGCTATTGAAGAGATTTTAGACGCTCTTTTACCGTCTATTGAGGCGATCGCTCAAGATAAGGGATTGGGTCTTAATGGTCAAATTCCGGCTAATTTACCTCTCATGGAAGTCGATCCCACGGCGTTAACGGAAGTTTTGAATAATCTTTTAGAAAATGCAATTAAATACACACCCGCTCCAGGAACGATCTATCTACAGGTCACGGCTCGCGAGACTCAAAATCAACTGCTGATTGCCATTAGTGATACCGGCCCAGGTATTCCCCCAGAGGATCTAACTGAGGTCTTTAAGCGCCATTATCGAGGGGTTCAAGCTGAGGGGGAGATTCCTGGAACGGGTTTAGGTTTGGCGATCGCTAAAGATTTAACGGAGCAAATGCAGGGAAGCCTGAACGTTTTTAGTCCAGCCGCCTATCCACCTGACGCGACCCAAGGCACAACGTTTGTAGTTAGTTTACCCATTCCGTAAGTTTAATTGAGGATCAATAAGTATGGTGTTGTCAACGACTCGTGCCTTAAAAGAATGGGCGATCGCCATCCAAGCCTTAGAAACGGGCGAAATCATCTGCCTTTGGCGCAAAGGAGGCATTCAAGAAACCGAAAAACGCTTTCAGGTGGATCGGGATTGGATTTGGCTCTATCCGACTTATGAGCATCAAAAACCCTCTTTACTAAAACCAGTCTATGCGGCTCAAGTTAAGCCAGTTCCTTCTGGATGGCATCCTGATAAAATTACCATTAGTAGTGGTGCAAAGGTTACCGATGTTTTAGAACTCACGGAACCGGAGCAAATTCAGGGATTATTTCACAACTTGTTTGCCGAACAGATTTGGACTGAAGACTTTATCAGCGATCGCCTGCGCTGGAAGCCCCAAAAACCGCTCTCTCTTCTCCTGCTGCGAGTTTACCGCTTATCGAAACCAGCGATCGTTCCCTACGATGCCAGTTATGGCGGCTGTAAATCTTGGATCGATCTACAAATTACGATTTCTGGAGATCGACTCTCTCCCGTTCTCAATGATTCCATTTATGAACAACGATGTAACCAAATTCGAGCGCTTTGCGCTGTAACGGGGGGATAGGGAGAGTTAGGACATTTTTTATTGCCTATTGCCTCAAACCCTAACCTAACTGTCCTAACCCACTCCTGTTTTCTTCAGGTATTGACCCACTAACTCAATGATGCGATCGTCCGTTAACATCCAAGGATGAATCAGAACAGGAACCGTGATGTTTTTCCCCACAGGAACATTGGAACTTTTAGCAGGCAAAATCATTAAATCGTTGGGGGTCCAAATGGAAGTAAATTGAACGGAGTTCAGTTGATCGAAATCTCGATTTAAATCTTGCAAAAACTGACTATTGGGGCGCATTTGCACGCAGCCAGGATTTTGTCGCACGTAGGACATTAAGCTACCATGATGGGGAGACGATAACGTAATGAAGCGATCGCATCGCTCTAGCCCTCCCAAGCGCTGTAAATAGTACCGGCTAATGATTCCTCCCATACTAAAGGCAACTATATCGAAGCGTGTATCTTGGCTAAACGTTCGCTCTATATACCCTTGAATCTGTTCTGCTAACCGATCTAAACCCACTTGGCCATTGTTGGGAACTAAATCTAGAGCATGAGTCAACCATCCTTGACCCTCTAACACCACAGCCATTTTCCTAAACACCGCTCCAGTGTCATCAATGCCATGAATGAGTAAAACCGGATTGCGAGTTGTCATAAAAAAAGCCTACAGAGAGAAAACAAGAGTTTAAACAAAAGAAAAGAGGGGATTGAATCCCCCCTCAAAGTATATCAATTCAGGCCAATGGTTCTCTATTTAACGCTAACTTTAGCGCCTGCTTCCTCAAGCTGCTTCTTAGCATCTTCTGCCGCATCCTTAGCCACTGCCTCTTTAATCGGTTTAGGCGCAGATTCCACCATTTCCTTGGCTTCCTTCAGACCCAAGCCAGTAAGGGCACGAACCACTTTAAGAATGGCAATCTTCTTATCAGCAGGAACTTCTTCCAGAATCACATCAAATTCGGTTTTCTCTTCCACTTCCTCAGCCGGAGCCGCAGTATTAGGGCCAGGAGCCATCATCATCATGCCACCAGTCGCCGCAGCGCTTACCCCAAAGACTTCCTCGATTTGCTTAACCAATTCAGAAGCTTCGAGCAGAGAAAGGGTTTTCAGCTTTTCAACAATTTCGTCAGTAACAGCAGACATAGTTAGGTATACTCCGTATTAGTCATTTACGATCGGGTGAAGGGGATTCTAAGCAGCATCACTGCCAGCGTCCCCTCCTTCTTTGTCCACGTAGGCCTGAAGGCCACGGGCAATAGAGGATGGAACTTGATTAATTCCAACCGCCAGTTTGGTTGCCACACCATTGATTGCCCCAGCAATTTGAGCAATAAGTTCCTCTTTAGAAGGCAAGTCACCAATGGCTTTAATCTCTTCCTCGGAGAGGGCACGGCCTTCCATGACCCCACCCCGAAGAATGGTTTTCTTGGTGGCTTTTTGAAAACCTTGGTAGGCTTTAATTGCCCCACCAATATCGTCTTTAACCAGCAGAAAGGCTGAAGCATCGGCCAGGAACTCCTTCATCGGTTCCCAAGCTTCATCCCCTTCTACGGCTTTACGCATCAGGGTATTCTTGGTTACCTTACAGGTGGTTCCTGTTGGGCGCAGTTGTCGCCGTAAATCAGTGATTTCAGCAACAGATAGACCTTTGTAGTCAATGACAACAGCGAGTTGGGCATCCTTCAAGCTTTCTTGAAGTTCGGCGAGGATCGCCTTTTTATTTTCTAGGGTTCTCCCCATTGATGTGTTACCTCCATGGTCTGAGTCAGACATTACTCCGACTTTGGCATTAGTCGCCCAAAAGCAACGCCCCGACAGGGTAGCCGGGGCGTTGCTAGCGAAAATGATCGACCCAACCAGGCTAGACTGACCTGAAGATGGGGAATTTAAAGAACACTTTCGACGGGCCTCGGCAGGAAATTAAGCAGCAAGCACCTGCTATCTTGGGCTGAATCGATATAAAAATTCAGAGGTTTAGAGTTTTAGACGCATTGCAAGTTGTACCCGTTAGGCAGCTTCACCAACTTTGAGGTCTCGTAAGAGGGAAGTATCGACCTCAATCGGCGGGCCCATGGTGGCACAAACATAAACGGTGCGCCAGTATCGGCCTTTAGCACCAGAGGGTTTGTTGCGATCGATGGTTTCCTGGATGGCTTTGAGGTTTTCCAAGAGATCTTCCGCACTAAACGCGGCTTTACCAAAGAGGATATGGACGATTCCAGTGCGGTCTGCCCGGAATTCCAGTTTACCCGCTTTGACTTCAGCAATGGCCTGAGCCACATCCGAGGTTACTGTTCCTGCTTTTGGTGAAGGCATTAACCCACGGGGACCGAGTAAACGACCAAGTTTTGCCACTTTAGGCATCATGTCTGGAGTGGCAATGAGGCGATCGAAGTCCATACGTCCTTTTTGGATCTCATCAATCAGTTCTTCCGAACCAAAGACATCTGCTCCGGCACTGGAGGCTTCTGAGACTTTTTCCCCTCTAGCAATAACAGCGACTCGAACAGTCTGCCCGGTTCCTTTGGGTAAAACTACCGTCGTTCTCAATTGTTGGTCAGTATATTTGGGATCAATTCCTAGGCGAATGTGGGCTTCTGCCGATTCTGGGAATTTGGCTGTGGCTGTCTCTTTGAGTAACTCGATGGCCTCTAAGGGTTCATAGGGCCGCTCTTCTACTTTTTTGTACAGCTCTTGCAGTCTACGCGATCGCTTTGTAGGCATGTTTTTTTGGATCTCCTGGGGTGGATAACGAAGGCCTGACTTCTCCCCCGCTTTAGTTCAATTACAGTTGTCTTAAGAGTAGACAATTCTATTATGATAGCACAAGAAGAAAACTTCTTCTAGTCCACCACTTTGACTCCCATATTTCGGGCAGTTCCGGCCACAATATTCATGGCTGCCTCAATATCATTAGCATTTAAATCAGGCATTTTGGTTTGGGCAATTTCTTGCAGTTGGGCGCGGGTAATGCTTCCTACTTTTTGTTTGTTGGGTTCGGCTGAACCTCTCTCAATCTTGGCCGCTTTTTTAATCAGCACCGAAGCAGGAGGGGTTTTGAGAACAAAGGTAAAACTGCGGTCTTCATAAACAGAGATTTCAACGGGAATCACCATTCCAGGTTGATCGGCCGTTTTCGCATTATATTCTTTGCAAAACATCATGATATTCACCCCATGTTGACCCAGTGCGGGACCAACCGGAGGTGCAGGGTTAGCTTTACCCGCAGGTAAAGCTAATTTAATCAGAGCAACAACTTTTTTAGCCATTGGCAATCATCCTAAATTGACTTTATTGTTTTTCAACTTGATTGAACTCTAGTTCAACTGGGGTATCTCGACCAAAAATAGAAAGGAGGGCTTTGAGTTTGCTCCGTTCCGGACTAACCTCAATTACTTCTCCTTCAAAATCTTTAAATGGTCCAGATAAAACCAGGATTTTGTCACCAGGGGCCATATCAATTTTGACCACTGTTTTATCTTCCTGGGTCTGTTTGAACATGCGCTCGACTTCTGTTGGACTCAGGGCAAGGGGTTTAACATGCCCCCGTCCTCGACCGTAGCGACGTTTTTGTTCTGCCCCTACAAAGTTAATCACATTAGGGGTGTTTTTGACTACAGGCCAGGTTTCATCGTCGAGAACCATATGGATCAAGACGTACCCAGGAAGGACTTTTTCTACCGTCTGTTGAGATTTTCCTCCCTTGCGGAATTGAACCGTTGATTTTTCCGGAATTTTAACTTCCAGAATGCGGTTAGCTACGTTGAGAGTTTGCTTGCGTTGTTCGAGGTTATTTTTAACCCGCTTTTCACAACCGGAAGCAACCTGTACAGCATACCATCTGGGTTTTTCAGCCGGTTTGTTGTCGGTTTCCTGGAGGTCTGTTTCTCTGGGGTTGGACTCAAAAGACTCCTCTGATACCATGATCAAAATACCTGACTGGCTGTCCAAATAAATAGTTTATCGACTGCAAAGATCAGGAAGGCGAATAATCCAACCATGGACATTACAGCAACAGATTCACTGATCAGTTGTTGGCGAGAAGGCCAAACAACTTTTTGCAGTTCGTCTTGCGTTCCTTGCAGAAATTTCTGGGTAACCTCTACGGGGTTGTCTGTTTTTTCTGGTACTTGTGCGGTTTCTTTTTTGGCCACAGTGTTTGGATCTCCCTTCTGATTGAGTGATGGGGTGAGGATTGAGTTCTTCCCATGTATTGATCATGGGTTTCTCTTTCTTTACCCTGACGTTAATCTCCAGTCTAGCGAACCTGTCTTGATTTTTACGACCTTTACACCACTTCCTTTCAGCCAGTTCTAGCAGTCCTAAGCGGGACTTGATGACAGACTGGCCAAGATCAGGGGCTAACGCGCCCTGGAGGATTTAAACCCCAAACATTAAGCATATCATAATTCACCCAAAAATCATCGAAATTTTTGGGTCTTAAACCCCCTCTTTCAGGGATCAGTAGAAAAACTTAGGCTGATAGTAAAAAATATTTGAACTATGTGTGAGTAACTGTTTACGGATCGCGTTAACAAAAGCGAGACTATAGTCGTTGTAAGTTGTATTGTAAGACGGAGAGAGAGGGATTCGAACCCACTCTCATATTATAAGCTAACGCTATTTGAATGGCTAGAAGCTATGCTCTACATACGTTCAACACT
>DDLS01000036.1:46936-55810 GCA_002340255.1 Cyanobacteria bacterium UBA2566 | reverse complement strand
TCTAAGTTTTTTAGAACGGTTTGGGCAAACCCTGAAGGGCAATGGGAATCGGTAATAGGCGATCTCTGTGCCTCCGAGTCTCACAATCCTCCCATCTCTGGATCGATCTGATAACTGAGCCACTCAGTTCCCTCCGCAGTGGTTTGAGGACGCAACAGTCGCCAGGTTTCTCCCTCGATTTGTTCCTGGACATAGATTTCAAAGGGATTTTGGCGCTGTTTAAGAGACTGTCCAGACAGTTGAATATCGAGATTATAGGTTCCTTGGATATGGAAGGTGGGTAATTTCTGGTCAGGGAGGCGATCGCTACTACTAATCTGAATCCCTTTAACATCAAGTTGGGGCGATCTTTCAATATGCAGAGGAGTATTCAGTTGTACTTGAGTCAGATGCAGTTGTAGGGCGATCGCTTTTTTCACCAGAGCTTGCCTGGGACTGCCTCCGGTGTTACTACAAGCCACTAATAGCCCAATTAGAACTATGACCATCAGTTTACCGATCCATTTCCATATTCTATCCATAACCACCTGATTACCCTGTCAGACCAATCCCATTGTATCGGTTTAGAGCCATGTTTCATTTGAATAGCCACATGTTATAACTAGAGGGAAACACACACAAGGGGTTCAACCCTTTATCGGTCAGAGACTACAAGAGTCTTACCCCTAGGGTGACACTACCAACAAGGTCAATAGATTCATGGAAATTTGGGTCATTAGTTTATTTCTCATTGGGCTAGGTTTAGCTGGATTTGGGGCAATTTGGACTCTAGTGATTTCCTTTGGAGAAAGCATTTTTTGGGGAATCTCCTATCTATTTTTACCCTTTATTGGTGCGCTTCTATTTATTAGTATAAAATGGAATAAACGGTCGGTTAAGATGAGCCTCTTCTCTCAACTGGTGGGCATAATCTTCATGGGAATTAGTGCGATTCTTGCGATCCTGCAAAATTGGAGCTTCCAAAACATTATTGCTCACTGGACTCCAAAAGAAAAATCGGAAACTTCTGTGACTCAAGTGAGGCTCAACTATCCCAAACAAACTGCCCTATCAGTCGAAGTATCTCCTGAAACACAACCTCCCTATGAACCCTCAATTTCTTTAAGATCCTATGGTTCGCGCTCTCAGTTTAAGCGCTATATGGAAGTGGGGTATCATGCCTTCGATCTAGAGGATTATCACACTGCACTGATTAATTTTGAACAAGCCTTAAAAGAGCAACCTGATAATACTTACGCCAAAAAAGCGGTTGAAAATACCCAACAGCGCATTCAACAAGGCAGCTATACCCAGCTCATGAATGCTGGATATCAAGCATTCGATCGCCAAGACTATGCGATCGCCCTCGAATACTTTCAAACCGCCCTCGAACACCGTCCTGGGGACTCCTACGCCCTCAAAGCGATTGATAATACGCAACGCAAGCTTAACCCTTAATCTGGATCGTTACTTAACTCCGGTTGTAACTCAATAGTAAACCGAGTCCCCTCTCCTGGAGATGAATCACACCAGAGTCGTCCTTGATGTTTTTCCACAACAATTGTATAACAGATCGATAATCCCAAACCTGTCCCTTTACCCGGCGGTTTAGTGGTGAAAAAAGGATCGAACACTTGAGAGCGGATAGACTCTGGAATTCCATTCCCATTATCAGCAATAGAAATTCTCACGTTTGCCCCTTCAATTTCCGTTTTAATCTTAATGTAACGATCGTTTCCTATTTTCTCATCTAACGCATCAATTGCATTACTCAGAAGATACATAAATACCTGATTTAATTGTGCTGGATAACAATCAATCAAAGGTAAATCACCATAGTCTTTAATAATCAGTATTTCAGGACGATTTTCTTTCCCTTCTAGACGGTGATTTAAAATCACCAGAGTGCTATCTATTCCCTCATGAATATCGACAGACTTCATCTGAGCCTCATCCATGCGGGAAAAATTGCGTAAGGAGGTCACAATTCCCTTAATTCTCTCAGTTCCCGACTTCATAGATGTCAAGATTTTTTGTAGATCTTCCTGGATAAACTCCACATCTTTATCTTCTAAGGACTCTTGTAGTTCAGCCTCTGGATCGGGATAAGTCTGTTGATAATCGTTCAGAAGTTCTAATAAATCCTTAGCATATTCTTGAATATAGCTTAAATTTCCATGGATAAAACTGACAGGGTTATTAATTTCATGGGCAACTCCAGCCACTAAATTTCCCAAACTAACCATTTTTTCATTTTGAATTATCTGCGCTTGAGTGCTTTGTAACTGCTCCAAGGTTTGCCTTAATTCTTGGGCTTGCTTTTTCGTTTTTTCAAGTAAATCAGCCTGTTGAATTGCTACTCCCAATTGCTGACTGATTTGACTGACAAATTCTATTTCAGTCGCCGTCCAATTCCTAGATTTACCACACTCATGAATGCAGAGTAATCCCCATAGTTCATTACCTTTAATTAAGGGCGTAACTAGATTAGCTCTGACTTGAAATTGGGCTAAAATTTCTCGGTGACAATCACTAATTTGGGGAGTGTAAATATCTGGAATAGCACTAATACGTCCTTTTAAGTATTCAGCCGCAAACTGTTCCCCAAAGCAATGATCGTAAACTTGAATCGAACTAGCGGGTTTCCAAGGAGATTTCACATCCTCACAAATGACTTCACCATGCCAAGCTAAATCAGAATTAAATTGAAAAACGGCTACTCGGTCTGTATTGAGAACCTCAAGGAGTTGGACAACCGTCGTTTTCAAAATGGTTTCTAAATCCAAGGAAGACCGGATTTTGGAGATCACCTCTGTGAGTAAGCGATAATAGATGAGGCGATCGGAGGATAAATGACAACGGACATCTTGACCTGCTTGATTCCAAGTCAGTGTCATTGATCCTTCTCTATTAGCTCTATTAGACAAAGTATTATTCATAATAAACTGCATGGGAGCGCTAATCAAAATTAGAGGACTTTATGTTGACTGAATATGTATTTAGATTCATGCACCAACTGATAATGAAAAGATTAAGGCTCTATTCAAATTTCACACCCTTCTTTATCATAGTGTGTTTTTCTCATTTTGCTTGAAGGATCTGTTCAATAGAATCCTTAATACCAATAAAGATTAAATAGTTAAGGATTTGATGGAGTACTTCCCGCTGGGGAGTAGCCTGTATTGCTTAGGGGCTAAGGTTCTAAGCTGTACTCTATAGAAAAGAGAAATCCTATATATTTGTTCCGGATATTACCTCCTATTTGGATCGTACTGATTTGATGGTAAGGAAGTTGGATTTGAAACCTGGGGATAAGTATCATTAAAGTATTCTTGATTGTAATGATAGACAGTGCGAATGGGATAGGGGATATTAATTTCTGCACCATCACAGGCATTTTTTAAGGCTAACATCACCCGAGTTTGAATGCGGCAGACTTCTCGTTGATTGGGAATTGTCCAATAGCGTACTTTTAAGTCAATGGAGCTATCCCCAAAGGCGATCGCGCTAGAGATTAGAATTCCCACAACCCAAGCCGCTACAGAACTCAATTGAATTAATAGAGAGCGCAGCGACTGATTTTTGATTGTCATATCTGTGACGCGAGTGGCCGGCTTGCGGGCAAACTTAGCAGCCCAAGAGGTAAACATCGAAAAGGCGATCGCCACT
This sequence comes from Cyanobacteria bacterium UBA2566, assembly GCA_002340255.1. Classification (GTDB taxonomy): domain Bacteria; phylum Cyanobacteriota; class Cyanobacteriia; order Cyanobacteriales; family Desertifilaceae; genus Roseofilum. The sequence continues at coordinate 52,162 of DDLS01000036.1, read as the reverse complement.
AAAATCCTTGGAAGCGCCTCAATTCCAGCCCCTACCAGATTCAGGATACTTTGTTTGATTTCTTGAAATAATACATTCATCGGGATGAGGGAACCCTGAACTTTCACTCATTATTGTATACCGCTATGGGCTTGGAAAACCCGGAGATTCCCCATTACCCAACATTAATTCAGTATAAATCGGGGAGGGGTGAGCCAAAATAGGTCACTGTGTCCCACAGGAGAACCCACATCCGGTAAAGCAATGCCGATAATACCGGCTTTTTTGACAATCAGACGTGATTTTACTTCTCCCCAAACCAAAGACTCCGCCCAATATCCAAGATTCGGTTCATGCCCGACTAAGGCTAACTGTTCATAGTTACGCCATGTTTTCCCCTCCTCCCACCAGGATAAAAGATCGCCTTCAGGGGCTAAATGGGATGATGTTTTTACGTCCTTACTCAGTCCCACAGTTTGCAAAATTTCCGCTGTTTGTTTAGCCCGGATAAGGGGACTGGTGAGAATCAAATCAAATGTAATCCCTAATTCCTGCAAGCGTTGGGCAACTTTAGTGGTTTTCTTGATACCCTCTGGGGTTAAGGGGCGCTGGCGATCGTCTTGGGTATAATCGTCTCGATTAGCCGCTATACCATGACGGATTAAGTAAAGGTTAGTCATAATTTTTTATTCCAGATTTCCAAACTTTTCTTGATAACGGTTTAAGAGGGCTTGTAATTCTTCAGCTCGTTGCCGTTCTTGTTCAGCTTGCTCTATGGCTTCTTGTCTAGCTTGAGATTCTGCTTTCAACGCAGCCCTTAACTCAGAGGAAATTAATAGCTTTTCTCCTGTATCTTGCCGATAAAATCCAATGAGCTTTCCTTCAGGCAGCAGCCGCAAGTTTAGGGCTTGGCTAAGGCTATCGGTAATCAGTTGATATGTCCCTGTCACTAAACGATATCCTTGTAATTGTCCTTCAATCCATTCTCCTTTGGGGTCAAAGAGCCAATATTCTTCTACTTCGAGTTGTTCATAGAGGTCTTTTTTGAAGCTCAGATCGCGATCTTTAGTACTTTCTGAGGTCATCTCAAAGATTACTTTGGGGACTTCTCCTTCTTCCCAGATTTTATAGTTATCTCGGCCGCCTGGCTCACCGTCAAAGATGACCATGATATCAGGAGCGGTGCGAAGCCGGGGAAATCCTTGGGAATAGTAGAGAAATTGGTCAGCGAGGACGGTGACTTGTTGACCGGCAAGATGATTTTTTAGCACTTCAAGAGTAGTTAGAATTGCATCGAGACGATCGTAAGTTTCAGCCATGGGTTCACCGTCGGCACTAGGGTAAAGAATGGAGGTTGATGGAGAAGTTGAGGATGTAATGAGGGAAGTCATAGAGATTAAAATTTTTCATTAGTTTTCAGGTTGGAGTAACCATAACCCAGTGTAGGTTATGCCAGAATTATCGGGTTGAATGAGAAGAAAATGCAGCCCTTTACTTTGTTGTTTTTTTTGTTCGTATTGATGACCGGCTTGGCGAACTTCGCTATCTTCAAAGGTGGTAATAATCCACCGATCGCTCAATCCGGATTCGAGAATGAGACCATCTGGTTGACCGGGAATAAAGTTAAGACTGATAGGGTTAGCCTCAGTAAACCATTGGGCTAATTGCAACGATTGGCGATCGCCATCAATAACGACTCCGGGAATAGGAAGCGTGGAGGGAATACCCAGATTAATCGGCCAAAGGTCTTCGGGTAGGGATTTAATGGGAATGGGGCGATCTCCAATTCCTTGAAGTAAATCTTGAGCGCTAACTGTCGCAAACCGCCAGCGATCGCCCCATAATTCCTCGGGTAAGGGCAGCGGAGGAGGGCGATCTAAGCGAATAGGATGCTTTAACTCATCAACGATCCACTGTTTCAGGGTGGGGGTACGTCGGATGGGAATGACTGGAATACCCAGGGTTTGAGCAACGGGTTCGAGTAGATGGAGGGTTTGGGGACGGAAAACGTGTAGCTCATCCGGAAGCGCTGCAAATTGCCCAAATTCACTCAATAACCAATCACGACTAACTTGTGACTGAGGACAAAGGGCACGATAGCGAAACGTTCCAGGGGACGGTTCACAAATCCATAACTCCCAGAGTATTTCCTGGGTGTTGGTTTCTGAAGGGCGGCGATAACAATCGACTTGCCAAGTCTGCATAGGAATCTATCCAAATCGTTATGTTTTCTTTACAGGAGATTCCGTTTGGGAAAAATCATGTCATCTTAGATCGTATGCTAACCCAAGGATTTCTAGAAGTGCTTATGGAACCTGCCCTAACTCAATTTGGTACTCAGATGTCTCGCTTGAGTGGAGTGCGAGCCATTATGAAAGATATTATCGAAACGTTGCGTGCTGGAGGAAGGCAGCAATTTATTAATTTGAGTGCGGGGAATCCCGTAATTTTACCACCAGTGGAACAGGTGTGGCGCGAATGTACGGCTGATTTACTCGCAAGTCCTGAATATGGGGAAGTTGTCTGTCGGTATGGATCTTCCCAAGGCTATCAACCGTTGATTGATGCGGTGGTGACTGATTTCAATCAACGCTACGGCTTGAATTTGAGCGATCGCAACATTTTAATTACTCCAGGCTCTCAGTCGGTTTATTTCTATGCCGCTAATGCCTTTGGGGGCTATACTTCTGAGGGGAAACTCAAACAGGTAGTTTTACCCCTAAGTCCTGAATATACCGGTTATGGTGGAGTTTGTTTAACGCCGGAAGCTCTCAAAGCCTATCAGCCCAAATTAGATATTGAGGAAGGCAATCATCGGTTTAAGTATCGCCCCGATTTTAGTCAGTTGAGAATTACGGAAGATACGGGATGTTTTATTTTTTCCCGTCCCTGTAATCCGACAGGTAATGTTCTCACGGATGAGGAAGTGAAGAAAATCAGTGGGTTAGCCTCAGAATATAATGTACCTGTGCTGATTGATTCTGCCTACGGGCCGCCTTTCCCCGCCTTGAATTTTACGGAAATGACTCCTCAATTTGGCGGCAATTTGCTCCACTGCATGAGTTTATCGAAGGCTGGATTACCGGGCGAACGCATTGGAGTTGCCATTGGCGATCCAGATCTGATAAGTATTTTAGAAGCCTTCCAGACCAACTTGTGTATTCACTCTTCTCGCTATGGTCAGGCGATCGCCGCTAGAGCTATTCAATCGGGTCAATTGGCAAATTTGTCAGAAACTGTCATTCGTCCCCATTATCAAGGCAAATTCGCCCAATTGGAAGCCAGTTTAACCGAGGCTATGCCCAATAGTCTACCTTGGTTTTTACATAAGGGAGAAGGAGCAATTTTTGCTTGGTTATGGTTGCGTGATTTACCGATTACTGATTGGGAACTCTACCAAAGTCTGAAAAAAGTTGGCATAATTGTGGTTCCAGGAAGTACATTTTTCCCTGGCTTGCAAGAAGAATGGGTTCATAAACATCAATGTATTCGCATTAGTCTAACGGCAACGGATGAAGAGATCTCGACTGCCATGAGCAGACTAGCCCAAGTCGTAGAAGCAACTTATTTGCAAACTGCGGTATCTCGTTAATTGGGTTATGGGTAATGGGAATTGGTAAAACTACGTGTTTGCTATTCCCTATTCCCTATTCCCTATTCCCTAGCGCGAAGCGCTATAAAGTTTATGAGTCAAAATGAGTGGATTGAAATTGGTCATATTGTTGCTGCTCAAGGATTAGATGGGCAAGTGCGGGTTTATCCCGATTCCGATTTTCCCGAGCGGTTTTTAGAACCAGGAATGCGCTGGATACAACGGTTGGGTGAAAAGATACCTCAACCGATAGAGTTATTGGACGGGCGCTTAATTCCGGGCAAAGGACTCTATGTGCTAACCTTCGATGGAATAGACACTCGCGATCGCGCGGAAGCCTTGAAAAAAGCTAAACTTTTCGTTCCGGTGAGCGATCGCCCCCAATTAGAAGATAATGAATATCATGTCCAAGATTTGCTCGGTTTAGACGTTTGGATACAGGAAACCGGAGAAAACTTAGGAGTGGTGATCGATCTCATTACCGCAGGAAATGACCTACTGGAAATCAAATTACTAAATCAGAAAGACGCAGCCGATCCAGAAGAGTCTGAAGTGTCTCCTAAACCCATTCCCAGTCGCAAAAGTAAAATCAAGAAGCCGCGCCGCCAAACTAATCGACCAAAAACGGTTTTAATTCCGTTTGTGAAAGAGATTGTACCTGTGGTTGATCTAGAGAAGGGGAAGATAGAAATCACTCCTCCTGAAGGATTAATTGAATAGGCAATTGTTCTATAGCGATTTCAAATGATTTTTAAACCCGATCCCTCAATCCTATAGTATCGATAATGATTAAAAGCCCCCTACGCTATCCCGGTGGTAAAGCAAGAGCCATCAAAAAAATCATTCAACATCTGCCCAAGGAATTTAACGAAAACTGGGAATATCGAGAACCGTTTGTTGGTGGGGGAGCTTTGTTTATTTATCTCAAGCAAACGTATCCAAGCTTAAAAATTTGGATTAATGACTTGAATCCGGAATTGTTTCTCTTTTGGAAAGTCGCGCAATCGGATTTAGATCGATTAGTCTCAGAGGTACGGAACGTTAAGGGAAGTTGTACCGATGGGAAAGGGTTATTTCGGGCGTATTTGCAAGTTAACGTAGAAGACTTATCAGAATTAGAGCGGGCGGTTCGTTTTTTTGTCCTCAACCGGATTAGTTTTTCCGGAACTGTGGAATCCGGTGGGTTTTCTCAGCAAGCATTTTTAAGACGGTTTACGGATTCTTCGATCGATCGTTTGGCTAAGTTAGCGCCTGTGTTGCAAGATGTGAAAATCACCAATCTTGACTATAGTGAAGTGCTAAAACCGCATGGTAAATGGGTTTTTATTTTCTTAGATCCGCCCTATTTGGTTGCCACAGGTTCTAAGTTATATGGCAAAGATGGTAATCTCCATACCAGCTTTGAGCATCAGCGCTTTGCCCAAGAGATGCAAGCTTGTTCTCATCGCTGGTTGATTACCTATGATAATTCCCTAGAAATTCGCAAAAATTTTGAATTTGCCCAAGTTTTCGAGTGGGAATTGCAATATGGGATGAATAATTATAAACAAGCTTCAGCCGCGAAAGGGAAGGAGTTGTTTATTACTAATACTCCCAATCTCTCTATCTAATCTTCTGTAGGATAGAACAGTAGTCCCTATTCCCTATTCCCTATT
>DDLS01000036.1:0-46744 GCA_002340255.1 Cyanobacteria bacterium UBA2566 | reverse complement strand
CTATTCCCTATTCCCTAATTCCTATTCCCTAATTCCTATGAATGCACCTCTCGAACGAATTCAACTGTCGCAGACGGCGAAGGATCAGCTAACGAAACTGAAACGGTATACGAAAATTGAACAGTGGAATATTCTGTGTCGTTGGGCGTTTTGTCGTTCTTTGGCGGAACCGTCGATCCCGTCTCCGGTTCCCATTCCCCGTGATAGTAATGTGGAGCTGTCTTGGCGGGTTTTTGGTGGGGAGTTGGCGGAGGTTTTAGCGATCGCCCTCAAACAACGCTGCGTTAATGATGGACTCGGCACCGATCCGGAAACTCTGGCACTTCAATGTCGCCGTCATATCCATCGGGGAATTGGCTATTTGGCGGGCGATCCGAATCTGAAGAAGATTGAAGATTTAATCCGGTTGTGCGATCGCTCTAGCCTTGAGTGAGCGATCGCACGGCTGGGACTCAGTTATTGCAAGAGTTCTGCAATAAACTGGAAACACCTTCCAGTCTACTTATTGATAATTTTTCTGGATTAGTTCAGATTATCCAGTCCCAGACATTAAGATAAGATTCTGATTAAATCTAAGTTGACAAAAAAAGCTAGATCGTGTACCAATTCCCCTGTCTAAGTTGGCACTGGATCTTTACAAAACTTAAAATAAAAATTAATTAGGAATTCCTCTCATTAGTTGTACAATATCTTATAAATTAATTTTTAGTAACTTTTCCTAAAGGAAACGACAGGATGACCATGAGATTGAATCGACGACACTTTATTCTCGCAGCAGGAACAGGAATCGCAGCGGTTGCGAGTAAGAATATAATTAGTAGAGGACCGGCGATCGCCCAACGAACCAGCTTAAACCTCTATTCCTCCCGTCACTACGACACCGATGATGAACTTTACGAGAGCTTTTCCCGTGCGACGGGAGTTAAAGTTAATCTGATTGAAGGCAAGGCAGAACAACTCATCGAACGAGTTAAAAGCGAAGGGGCAAATACCAGAGCCGATGTTTTACTAACCGTTGATGGAGGTAACCTGTGGCGAGCCAAACAAGATGGTATCCTACAATCAGTTAACTCTTCGACCCTGAACCAGAAAATCCCCAATAATCTCAGAGATCCTCAAGGCTATTGGTTTGCCTTCTCGAAGCGAGCTAGGGTGATTATGTATAATAAGAATAAGGTGAGTAAATCCCAACTCTCTACCTATGAGGATTTAGCCGATTCAAAATGGAAAGGGAAAATTTTAATTAGAAGTTCGAGCAATATTTACAACCAATCTCTGGTTGGTTCCTTATTAGCAGCCCATGGTGAAGATCAAATCCTAGCTTGGTCCAGAGGCATGGTTTCTAACTTTGCCCGATCGCCAGAAGGCAACGATACCGCCCAAATTAAAGCTTGTGCTGCCGGAGTCGGTGATATTGCGATCGCCAATAGCTACTATCTCGCTCGTTTAGGTAAATCAAGCGCGCGGGAAGATCAACAAGTCTTTAATACTGTAGGCATCTTCTTCCCTAACCAAACCGGCCCCAATGGTCGGGGAACCCATGTTAATATTAGTGGCGGTGGTGTTGTGAAACACGCCAAAAATCAACAAGCCGCGATCGAATTTTTAGAACATCTCGCAGAGCGTCAAGCTCAACAGTTTTTCGCGGAAGGAAATAACGAGTATCCTGTGGTTACTGGTGTTCCCCTTGATTCCGTGCTGCAAGGGTTTGGTAGCTTTAAATCCGATCCTCTCAACCCCGATGTCTTCGGTAAGAATAATGCAGAAGCCTTAAAATTAATGGATCGAGCCGGTTGGAAATAGTGGTATCGCTTGCATTGCTTAGGAGCTAAGGCTTCAAGCTGTACTTGATAGAAAAGAGAGTCGCGATAACAAGCAAGTAGGGTAGTTTATTAATGTACCCTACTTGATTCACCTCTAAGAAGAAGGCTGAATGCGCTCCACCCTTCCTGTACTGCCATCCATTTTTACCCAATCTCCATCTTGCAAAAAACGGGTAACTCCGGGAATTGAAACAATGGCGGGAATACCCATTTCTCTAGCAACAATGGCAGAATGGGAGAGTAAGCTACCCCGTTCGACTAATACTCCAGATGCGGCAGGAAATAACATAATCCAACCGGGATCTGTACGTTCGGCAACCAGGATTCTACCGGGTTCTAGGATGGCGTTTTCTGGATTGGTAATTACTTTTACTTGCGCTTCGACAATGCCAGGACAACAGCCTAAGCCTTGCAGAGTAGAGTCGGAGTTATCGGAGGGTGTGACAGAAGCGTGGTTTTCCTGGAAACGATTGCCTTGATAGACAATGCCACGGGTTTCAAAGCGATCGCCAATATCAGAATTCTGCTGATATTCTGCAAACTCCGCCTTTCTCAATTCTACCAAACCTTGCAAATGGGTACAAGTATTCGTCCCTTCCACAAATCCTAAAATCTCGTTGACTTCCAGATAAAAGATATCGCGATCGTCCTGGAGGAGATCGAGCGCAACGAAGCGCTTACCAACTTCGACAAAAATGCGGCGTACATGGCCAAATAAGCGAGTTCGTTCAAAGCGGAGATTTTCGCGATCGCGCACTCGCTCCCTAGCATTATACAACACCCAATCAAACAGCCAGCGTTTTAAACCAAAGTGTCCCAAAGTTTGACTAACTTTCACCTCCGCTGCTTGGCGCAAGTCCGCCGAAACTGAAGCAGAATCTTGGAATTGCCCGGATTTTGCCAGTTGACCCACTGAGCGCAAAAGGGGTAGAGGATTATCGAATAGAGTGGGACTTTCTAGTTTCAGCTCTCCCAAACAGCGATCGCCAAATTTGTGCAAATATGCTTCATACTTTTGCTCTACCTCTGGGATATTTTTCAAATGGGACAAAATCGCGCCCAATTCTCCCTCACAGAAAACTTGAGTTAGTCTCTCATCTTTAGCGACTAAACGAGCTAATTCTTTCACCCGTATCGCTGGTTCTGCGCTAATCATACCCCCTTCACCACTAATTAAATCATTTTGCAACGTCCCCGTACTCTCGTTGCACCAAGATTGAGCCAACTTTTGCAAAATACCATAGAAAATCATCGCAAAGAAATCATTAATCAACGGTGCGTCCCAACTGCGTAATAACTGCCGTTCTAGATCCCGGTAATGAGCCACTAATTCATCAGCACGTAAATCCTGAAGTTCTAATCCCTTAAATTTCTTTCCTAACCCTTGTGCCAATCGCTGATAAAATCCCTTGATCTTAGACTGTAATAAAATAAAGTTGAGTCCTAAGCCAGCAACAGTTCGCAATAAGTGTAGGCTATCCATTATCTGCACCGAGAGCGCTGTTTTTTGACTCACTTGAATGCCGATAGACTCTAAAATTTCATCTGAAATAGGTTCTTTTACACCCATCATCTGCTCCATAAACCGGCGATTGACTTGAAACCCAGGCAACAGAGACAAAACCTTGTACCAACTCAGGAGATTATAGTAAACGCGTCCTTGTAGTAATCCAATCATGCGATTAAACGTTTGGGAATTATTTTCCACCACTGTTCTATCCACACCCATTAACAGACAAAACTGCCGGTACACTTCCTCATAAGCGCGACGAGCAAAGGAAAAGGTTAAGGGGGTGGTCACTCCACTATAGCTTTCGGAGATATTGCTATTGTCCCAAAGATTCAATTGACCATCAGGATCGGGTAGTTTGGCTAATCCGGTAATTGGTCGTGCTTGGAGCAAATAGACTCGATTATTTTCCACCGCCCATTCTATATCCTGGGGACGACCAAAATGCGCTCCGACTTGATAGACTAAGTCAGTAATTTGGTCGATCGTGTCTGCCTCTAACAAGGGCTGATCTTCTGGAGCAGAAATGACTGTTTTTTGGCGATTGATACGATAGGTTTGCCCATCGACTTCCCCCGAAACTAAAGCATCTCCAACTCCTGAAACTGCGCTAATCACCGTAACCCCCCGTTGACCGGTGACGGGATCGGCTCCAAAGGCGACTCCGGCAACCTCGGCATTGACCATGCGCTGAACGAGGACGGCTGGGGGTTTGGGGTTGCCCAAATGATGTTGCTGACGGTAGGCTAAGAGGCGATCGCTAAATCCAGAGCGCCAAACTTTGACCACTCGGTCAGTCACCTCCTCCACAGACACAAATAGAAAGCTCTCCAATTGTCCCGCAAACGAATAGTCTGCCCCATCCTCATCCACCGCCGAAGAGCGTACTGCCACCTTTTCTCCATGGGGAGAGAGAATAGTTAGGGCTTGTGCTAATTCCTCTTTTACCTTATGATTTAAGTGCAATGCTGCAATATCATCAGAAATAGTGCCCGTTGCCAAAGCTTCCTGTTGTTCCTCCGTTAAACACTCGTAAAATGCACTGGGTGACACCACAAACCACTCAGGAATAGGCAAATTAAGAGCTTGCAATTGGGCTAGGGCAGCGCCTTTACCCCCTAATTCTTGAGAATGGGTTGTGTTTTGAGTAGTGAGGATGTAAGTCATAGGATTTGAGAAAATAGGGAAGAAAAATGGACGATCGCCAACTCAAACTTGTAGAAAGAACTGTAGTACACGAATATTATTTTAATCTACTACTTAGAGGGAGGTTTAATTTGTATTTGCGGTTAAAGATACGCTTGTAGCACTTCACAAGTAGCCTGTCCAGTATGACACCAACTAAATTGTGCTGCTCTTTTGAGACTTGCTTGACTGAGATCTTCTCGTGCTTGAGGCTCTTGAATCAGGGTTTCCATGGCAGCAGTAATTTCTGGTACTTGGTAGGGATCGACTAAAATAGCGGCATCGGCGGTAATTTCGGGAAGGGATGAGCAGTTAGAGGTAATGACTGGAGTTCCACAAGCCATGGCTTCGAGGACGGGTAAACCAAAGCCTTCCCACAAACTGGGGAAAATGAGGGCGATCGCCTGATTCATCAGGATAGGAAGTTGTTCTGATGACACATAGTCAAGGAATTTCACTTGCTCAGTTACTCCCAGTTCGTTAATTTGAGCGATTAAACTGGGGGTGTAGCGGCGATCGCTCGGTCCCACTAACCACAACTCGTATTCTCGATCGCGGGGTAGCTTTGCAAATGCCTCAATCACCCGATGCAGATTTTTATAATTCACATGACGACCAACATAGAGAAAATAATTAGAAACAGGTAAATTTAAGGGCTGAAACCGATCCCGATCGTAACCGAGTAAAATGGGAGTGATGCGATCGGCTTTGATCGAAAAGTAATCCACGATATCATTTGCCGTTGCCTGGGAATTACAGATAATATGAGTCGCTTGATTGAGAACTTGTGGCAGATAATACTGGGAATATAGGGTAAGGGGCGATCGCCTTTCCGGAAACCGCAAGGGAATCAGATCGTGAACCATCACCACAAACCGACACCCCTGAAATAACGGCGCTTCGGGTAGAGGAGAAAACAGTAAACTCCCTTGCAGCTCGCGATAGAGTTTAGGTAACCGAAACTGAGTCCAGAGTAACCGTTTGAAATGACCTTTTGCTCCTTGTTCTGGCGTTTGTCCTCCAGGAATTGGATAATGGCAGTACCCCTCTAACTTTCGGGCACTTAACAGGGTTGGATTCAACTCTCTCAGATAAGGTAAAATATTCAGAGTATAGGTGCTAATTCCCGTGGGTTTGTTCATTAGCACAGCTAAGTTAATTAAAAGACAATTGCTCATTAGAAAAATTGACTATAAACACAGTAAAACCATATAATAAATAATACAAGAAAATCAAAGTTAGTCATTACTCCTGACTTTTGACTGAATCATTAATCATGACCAATTTCGGATAGGGTAAGATGTCCTGTGGAGGGGTTCTATGTCCTGTAAATTAGTTCATTAGAACCGCTAAATGAATTACTAGACGCTCATTGATTAGGACAATTAGATCTCATGAATATTCTCATTGTTCACGCTCATCATGAACCCCAAAGCTTTTCCTCTACACTGTACCGACAGGCAGAAAAGACTCTAAAAGCATTGGGCCATACAGTAGAAACTTCTGATTTGTATCAAATGGGATTCGATCCTGTCTCCGATCGCCGCAATTTTACCTCAGTCCACGACCCAGATTATCTCAAGCAGCAGCTCGAAGAGCGACACGCCAGCGAAGTGAATGGCTTTGCCTCCGATATTGAGGCAGAAATGCAGAAACTAGAACGTTGCGATGCACTGATTTTTAACTTTCCCCTCTGGTGGTTTGGAATGCCTGCGATCCTTAAAGGTTGGTGCGATCGCGTTTTGGCTATGGGGCGAATTTATGGCGGGCCGAAACTATACGAAAATGGTATAGGTCAATCTACTAAACGGGGTTTAGCGATCGTGACTACTGGGGGTGGCCAGACCGCTTATGATGGTTGGGGATTAAATCCAGGAATGGATAGGGTTCTGGCTCCTATCCAGCATGGTATTTTCTGGTTTAATGGCTTTTTGCCTCTCGAACCCTTCATCGCTTGGTCTCCAGTCCGCATCAGTCAAGAGGAGCGAGTGGCTTACTTGGAACAGCTTGATCGCAAACTCCAATCCTTGTTTGACGAACAACCCCTACAGTTACCGAAAATGGAAGATTTTCCCAACTGGGGACATGATACGCAAAAACGCTTTATGGTGGTTGGAAGTCGGAAACGTCCACTGGATGAGAAGTATCTATCGTTAGTTGCTGCGGAACTGGAGACGATCGCCCGGTGGCAGAAGGAAGGTAAGGTGCTTAATTTTACGATCGCTGCGCCAGAAGATCCCAACTGGCGAGGATTTCTGACCATGCGAGGACGCGATCGCCAGGAAATCGACACCCTTTTAAGCCAACTGCCTCTAGTTGACTATTTGAGCTTTGAAATTACTGAACTCACTGATTTAGCGGGATTCTAATGTCTTTCTTATACAAGCATACTCAAATTGGGACAATTATTCTTGTTCTCTTAGCGGCTCTTTTGCCCCTGGTATTTTTCTATCTCTATAAAGGCTTTTTAGGGGTGGGAGCGAGTGTTTTGATCGGGATTTTAATACTTACCATTTTGTTGAGTACATTAACTGTGACCATTACCTCAGAACGGATTAAATGTTCGTTTGGAGTGGGTTTAATTCATAAAAGCTTTCCCTTGTCCAATATCACCAATACAGTGATTGTCAGAAACCCCTGGTATTATGGGTGGGGAATTCGCCTGACTCCTAGGGGATGGATGTTTAATATATCGGGGTTAGATGCGGTAGAAATTGAGTTAAATTCTCAGTCCTATTTTCGCATTGGCACGGATGAACCACAAGCTTTAAAATCAGCGATTGATGAAGCCATTGAAATCGATCGTCAACTCTGATGAGAAACTCTGGCTTGCAAAAATTGCTGTAACCCTTGCCAGCGTCCTTGGTAGTTATCGGGATTTTGCTTAATCCAATCGAGGATAATTTTTAGACTAAGATAGCCCAAGTTTAAGAGCAAGGCTAGAGGGGTTCCATGTTGCTGTAAGAAGTAAAGTTTGCTAAAGGTAGCGTGATGGAGTTTCGCTTTGAGGTTGCGATCGCTAGTTGCAGACACTTGATGGATGACTAAGATCGCCTGAGTGACGGCAATAGAATAGCCTTGTTTGAAATAGCGCTCGCATAGATCGTTGTCTTCATAGTAGAGAAAATAATGAGAATCGAATTGGGGACAAGATTCAAATTGGGCTAAATTGAGAATTAGGCTACATCCGGATACCCAGCGAGAAGGAATAATTTTAGCAGGCCGATTTTCTGAGGAGGCAATGGGACGTTGATGGGGGAGCGATCCGAGCCATCGATTAAAGTGTCCTTGGGTAAACCAGGAATTGCCTTGGCTGTCTTGAATTTGAGTCCCTAAAATGGCTAAGTGAGAATGTTCTGCAAAGCAGGTGTGAATGTAGGGAATGGCAGCATCAACTAGGGTAGTATCGGGATTGATTAACCAAATAATGCTGTGAGGAGCGCGCTCATAAATCCAGTTTAATCCTAAATTACAACCCCCTCCAAAGCCTAAGTTTTCAGGTGCAGTCAGCAGGGTTAAGTTGGGATAGGTTTGGGTTAGGGGTTGAAGGGTGAGATCGTCTGGAGAATTGTTAACGAGCAAGATATGCAGGTTCGCTAAATCTGGTGGTGGAATGGACTCAAGGAGTGCTTGAATTAAGTCTGTAGAGTAATAATTAATGATTAATAGATATAGCATTTTGAATTGAAACGTGAAAAATGGTTTTCCCATTACCCATTACTTACAGCGCTTTGCGCTGTGATGGGGGGATAGGGGGAGCAAACAACAGACTTGGTAGAAGCTCTGAGCTGTTCTAGATATTGTTAAAAACCGTCATTAATGTACCTCATAGCAGAGGAAACTGCTGTATTACCCATTACCGTGCGAAGCGCTATATTGCATAGAGGCTTATGGAAACTGGCGATCGCGCACTTCCTGACTAAAGGTTTTCACTGCATCGGTAATCGTCTCGTGGAGATTAGCATAGACTTTAGCAAAGGGGGGTTGCCAACTGGAGAGTCCTAGAACGTCGCTTGTGACTAACACTTGGCCATCACAATGGGGTCCTGCGCCAATGCCAATGGTGGGAATAGGAAGGGTTTCAGTAATTTTTTGAGCTAGATCGTGGGTGATATTTTCCAGGATAATGGTAAAGGCTCCGGCTTCCGAAAGAGCGATCGCCTCGTGTAAAATGCGATCGCCTTCTACTTGTGCCTTTCCCTGTCTGCGATAACCCTGTCGATGCACGGACTGAGGCGTTACCCCCACATGACCGACGACCGGAATACCGCTTAAACTTAAACGATGGACAATCTCGATCATTTCCGGATAGCCCCCCTCTAATTTCACTGCCCCCGCTTGGGTTTCCTTCAACACTCGACCCGCCGATCTTAAAGCCTGAATGGGGCCTTCTTGATAACTCATAAAGGGGAGATCGCACACCACCAACGCTTCTTGCACGCCTCGACAGACCGCTTGGGTATGATGAATCATCTGATCCAAGGTTACCGGTAGGGTTGTGGGGTGACCTAACGCTACCATCGCCAGAGAATCTCCCACTAAAATCAGATCGACCCCAGCCTTATCGAGCAGTTGAGCAAATGGATAATCCCAGGCTGTGAGCATCACCAGAGGATGACCTTGACGCTTGCGTTTCACTAATTGGCTGGTTGCGATCGCCATTTACCATTACCCTTATGTCACAATTAAAGAAATGAATCCTGGGCTAAATCAATGGAGTTTCCCCAGAAACCCTTCTTATTTTAGAAGTTTTTGTCCCTCCTGGGAAAAACGGTTGGCTTTATTGTCTTCCAATTCTAAAAAGATGCTTAATTTTCTGGGAAAATCATGTAATTGCCCGGGGAAGTGTGTAGTTACCTCTTAAAAGCCTTTCCGTACTGTCACGGGGCTGTCACGGGATACGTGATAGCATCAGGGTTAGTAGGGTCGATGCGCTTCAGTGGTGTTTCTTTTGCTTGGTGGAAATCTACCTATGTTTGACTTCCTTCCTTTATCCTTAAGTTTATGCCGACGGTGTATGGCGATCGCCACAATTACATCTCTAGTTGGTTTATCCTTAAATTGGGATGTATCTGTGGCGATCGCTCAAACCTCTTCAGAAAGCGAACAAATTGTCTATGTTCCCCAACTGCAAGACTGGGAAGAGCCACCCCCGGGTCTCCCCAGTCGCCGTGAAAGCGCTGGAAGTCGCACCGGCTGCACGATGAAAGCCGAGACGGGTGGAGAATATCAAGCCTTAAGCTCAATTATGCCCAGACATAGCTTTGGGTTGACAACCCAAGCTTCTCCTACCCTTTATTTCTATGTTCCTCCCAATCAATCAGAGATTGTAGAGTTTGCTTTGGAGGACGAAACGGGTAATGAAGTTTATAAAGTAGGGTTGAGCCTGAAACAACAGTCTGGATTAGTTGCGGTTAATCTTGCTGACTTACCGAATTCACCAAGCTTAGAGGTCAACCAAGTTTATGTTGGCTACTTTCAATTGAACTGCAATGGACAATGGTTAGATCATGTGGCGACGGGAATTAAACGCATTCCGTTAGAGCCAATACACCAACAACAATTAACACAAGGGGCGATCGCCGATCAAATTAGATTTTATATCCAAAATGGAATATGGTACGACCTCCTGCAAACCCTCATCGAAGCTTATCCGCATAACCCGAGTATTCCTCTGAATTTAAATACCCTATTTTCGACTCAGGCCATTGAACTTGAACATCTACTGCCCGTGATTAACCCTTCCCAGCCCATTATCCTCATATCCATTAAAAATTAAAAAGAAGTCAAGGAATATAGCGCAAAGCGCTAAGGAATAGGGAATGGGATTATGCCTCGACAAAATCGATCAACAATGATTGAATATCAACCTCCCTTCTACTTCAACGATGGTTTAATCCAAACCCTGGTTGTAGACTACTGGTATGGAAAAACATGGAAAAAATGGGGCGATCGCGCTTCCTGGTTAAGCCATCTCCCCCAAGTTCCTTGGCAAGAACAGATCTTCACAGGTGCTGAAGGCGTTCCTCTCTGGGGCATATGGAGTTGTCCCACCAATGCTCAAGGGACAATCATCTTCAATACGGGAATCGATGGCATAGTTAAAAACGAGTGGTACGCTCATTTATTCGCTCGCAAAGCTTACCAGCGTAATTTTGCTATTCTCCTCTACGATTGGCGAGGTCACGGAAAAACTGCCCAACTTTCTCCCGTCCCCTCCTCCTACGGTTGGCGAGAAGGACAAGACCAAGTTCATCTGGCGGAACAACTAATAAACCTGGGTTGTCCTACTCCAGTAATTCTCACCGGTGCGTCGATGGGGGGACAATTAGCGTTATGGGGATTAAATGCAGCCATCGAAACCCGTTGTTCTCTCATCTGCGGCGGAGCGACTCTCTCTACAAATCTCGAATCTAACCTTTCTCTAGCCCATTTACGAACCACGTTCATGGGTCGAAAAATTGAGCAGCGTTTTGTGCGAAAATTTTGCGCCGAAGCCGAAAAACGGCGAGAACTCTTTCCCCAGACGTTAAAATCGGGTGCTGTGGAACGGATGACTTCAGTCGATCGGTGCGATCGCGAAATGGTCATTGACTACTACGGTTTTAACAGCATCGAAGACTATTATCACCAAACCAGCGCCCTGTACTTTTTGGATTGCTTAACACTTCCCTACTTAATTATTTATGCCGAAGACGACCCTCTATTCAATCCGCAAATTATCCCGCAGATGAAAGAGCACATGGCTCAAAATCCCAATGCTCATCTGATTCTCACCCAAAAAGGCGGTCATATCAGTCACATTAACAAACCCAACCGTTCAGAAGATCGATTTTGGGGGATGAATCGATTACTAGAGTTTTGCGAAGTGCTACTTGAGAGCTATTGTTCGTCGATATTCTGATTAACTAGGAAAAGGCTCCCACCTTATATCTTTCATCATTGTTCATTCCAATGTCTACCGAAGAACTACTAAAACAAGGCTTTACCTATCACCAACAGGGACAATATGCCCAAGCAGAAGAGGTTTATGGGCAAATTGTGCAGCAGGAACCAGAAAATACGAATGTGTTGTGTTTATTGGGAATGGTGGCGCGGGGACAGGGAAAGTTAGAGGAGGCGATCGCTCATTACGAAAGCGCGATCGCCCTCAAACCCGACTTTATTGAGGCGCGGTTTAACTTAGGTAATGCTCTGAGTGCGAGTGAACGTACAGAAGAAGCGATCGCCTGTTATCAACTCCTCTTAGAGCTACAACCGAATCATGCGGGGGCTTACAGTAATCTGGGTTTACTCTACCATCAGCAAAATCAGATTGCAGAAGCGAAACAGGCTTTGGAACAGGCGATCGTGATCGATCCCAATCAGGTGGAAAGTTTCTATAATCTGGGTAATCTGTACAAGGCTGAACAAGAGTGCGATCGCGCCATTGCCTATTACCAGCAAGCCTTACATTTGAATCCTAACTTTCCCCAAGCGCTGCTGAACCTGGGAAATACACTACAACAGCAAGAAAAGGTGACAGGAATTAACGTTAAGCGTCGTCAAGAGGCGATCGCATATTATAAGCGGGCAACTGAAGTTAACCCCAACTACACCGAAGCCTATTATACCCTCGGCCATGCCCTCATCCAACAGGGTCATATCGCCGAAGCCATCCTTGCCTATCAGAAGGGATTAAAACTCGACTCCGAAGAACCCAAAGCCCATACCGGACTGGCGTTTGCCCTGCTCAGTCTCGGTTTTCTCGAACAAGGATTTAGTGAATATGAATGGCGCTGGAAAACTGAAGAATTCACCACAGGCAACCTTACCCAACCCTCTTGGAACGGTGAACCTTTAGTTGGTAAAACCCTCATGCTCTATAGCGAACAAGGCTTAGGGGATATGATACAAATGATCCGTTATCTCCCCTGGGTGAAAGAACAGGGAGCCAAGATTATCCTCGAATGTCGCCCACCTCTGAAGCGTCTGTTTGCCACCTTGCCGCACCTTGAGCAAATTGTTACCAGGGAAGAGACATTACCCCCCTTTGATGAACAGGCTTCCTTAATGAGTTTACCTCACTTAAGCAAAACATCCTTAAACACCATTCCTGCTCCGCTGCCTTTTACTTTACCCGATCTTCCCGAAAATTTGATCCTCCCGGAAAGCACAGCTAAATTGAAAGTGGGGTTAGCATGGCAAGGCAATACAGAACATCCTAACAATTATTTACGATCGTGTTTATTTTCTGACTTACTGCCCCTGTTTAATTGCGACAATGTATGCTTTCATAGCCTCCAAAAAGAACTCTCTGAAGGCGATCGCCAACAATTACAGCAAACCCCTATCCAAGTCTTTAACCCAAACTGTGATGACTTTCTCGATACCGCTCATATTATCCGGCAACTGGATCTGGTGATTACAGTGGATACGGCGATCGCTCACTTATCCGCAACATTAGGTAAGCCTACATGGATACTTTTACACTTTAGCTGTGATTGGCGGTGGATGTTCCTGCGTGTTGACAGTCCCTGGTATTCTACCGTTCGCTTATTCCGCCAAACTCAACCTGGAGATTGGTTCACCGTCATGGCTCAAGTGCAACAAGCCCTAGTATCAATTCAAAATTAAACCTTGTAGGGTAACTCTATTAATTGACCATAGAGTAAACATCTATCTCACAAAAGCGGAAATTTCTGTATCAAGCAGCACAAGAAAGCGGCAAATCGATCTTAAAACAAGTACCCATCCCTGGATTTGATGTACACTCGAACTCTCCGTGATGTTCTTGAACAATAATTTGATAGGCAGTAGTCAGACCCAATCCAGTTCCCTGACCAATGGGTTTAGTACTAAAAAAAGGATCGAAAATCTTGCTCCTGATTTCATCAGGAATTCCCAAACCATTATCCTGAATCAGAATAACCACTCTATCGTGAGAATCCCTCTTTGTTTCTATCTGAATTTCTCCTGTAAAATCCGGCTCAACTTTCCGCTGTTCAACCACGGCATCAATGGCATTTTCTAATATATTCACCAGAGCTTGATTGAGCTGTCCTGGATAGCATTTCACTGGCGGAATTTCGTTGAATTTCTGACTCACTTTAATCGCCCCTGTTGCAAACAAGGGCAATAAGGAATTGGAAAGTAAACCCAGGGTATTCTCTATAGCTTTGTTTAAGTCAATGAATTTATACCCTTGTTCATCTAAACGGGAAAAATCACTCAAAGATAACACGATCTTTCTAATTCGATCTGCCCCTGTTTTCATTGAGTCGAGTAGCTGGATAAAATCTTCTTGGATAAACTCTAAATCGAGGGATTCGATCTGATTCGTAATTACAGGAACAGGTTCAGGGTAATGTAACTGATACAGCCCAATTAAATTGAGCAAATCATGAACATATTGAAAGCTAGACTCAATATTACTATAGATAAACGTAATGGGGTTATTGATTTCGTGGGCTATCCCCCTAACCATTTTACCTAAAGCAGCCATTTTTTCAGATTGCACCAGTTGAGATTGGGTGTTTTTCAATTGTCCTAACATTTGCTCTAAATTGTCTGCTTTTTCCCGTTCTTTTTTCTCGGAATCCCGTAAGGCAGATTCTATCCGGGTACGAGCTTCAATTTCTGCTGCTAGATTCTGATTAATCTGGTTCAGTTCTTGGATGCGTTCTTGAACTCGCTGTTCTAAATTTCCGTTGGTAATTCTGAGTTCATTTTCAGCTTGTTGACGAAGTTTTATTTCTTCTTGTAATTGCTGATTTATAAGGGCTAATTCTTCGGGAGTTTTGAGCGATAAAAACTGAGGAATTAAAGTCACCATGGCAGCAGCCGTATAACAAGAAACTAAGGCAGTAGCCGCTTGCTCAATACCCGAGATCCAGTAATTGGGATACCACAGGGTCCAGACCTCAAGTAAGTGACCAATTCCACAAAGAATAATAAAAGCACTAAATAGAATAAAAATATTTAAGAATGGAACATCTTGACGTTTATATACTGAGTAAACGAGAATGATAGGAATAGAAAAATAAGCTAAGGCAATCAGAGCATCACTAGTAACGTGAAGACTGACTAGGGGAGTTTGCCACAGATAACAGTTACCATGAGGCATATAAGCTAGACTGAAAGAAAAAAGAGAGGCGATCATAGTCTGTTGGTTCGTACAACTTGAAACCTCAAATAAATATCTTAGAGGATTACGATCGCTGGTAATGTATCCCCAAAAACAGATATACAGATATAGCGCTTTGCGCTAGGGAATAGGGAATAGGGAATAGGGAATAGGCTTTTGGTACATAGCTTTGAGGATTCAAAACTGTCCATCATGACAGCGCAAAGCGCTGTATAAGTTCTAATCCTTTAGGGTGAGCAAGAGAATAAGTGGTATTCTACAATTTCTAGTGTTAGACCCTGCCCACCCTACGATGTAGTTGTTGACTTAAATGCCTGCGTGACCTAAAGCCATGGCAGTAACTAGCATTCCTAGAACGAGGAAAGGTTGGGCGCTGGCTTGGTATTTGACATCATTTTCCAGGGGATTTCGGAGGAAATACATATCTTGGAATGTGATTTGGGGAATCACAAATAGGAGCAGAATGGTGGCATAGAAATTTTCGTGAATGCTGATGAGATAGGCGGCAACTCCAGCTTGGAAGATATCAATCATCAGTACACAAATCCAGGCTGCTGTGCCAATTCCGAACATCACGGGCAGGGATTTTAAGCCCAGTTTCTGGTCTCCTTCTACGCTCTTAAAGTCATTAACGATCGCAATCCCCAACCCCGAAAGACTGTAAAATAGGGTCAAAATGGCGATCGTCCAATTCATTTGCCCAAACAGGGCATGACCTGCCCACCAGGGAAAGGCGATATAACTGGCACCGAGGGCATAATTACCAAGCCAACCATTTTGCTTGAGTTTCAGGGGGGGTGCAGAATAGATATAAGAAATATAGCTGCCAAAAACGGCGATCGCCGTAATCACCTTGACTTCATGACCTGCCCAAATATCCAAACCGTAGGCCAAGAAGACCCCTAATAATAATAAGATCCAAATCTGAGCCTCTACCTGGTCTGTAGAAATGGCTCCAGAGGGAATGGGTCGATAGGGTTCATTAATGGCATCAATTTCCGCATCATAATAATCATTCATGGTTTGGGTATAGCCCACCATCAATGGCCCTGACAGCAGCATACAAGCCGCCGCCATCAACACATTCTCTACTGTCCAAGTAAAACCTCCAGAAGAGACCGCCCCACAGAGAACCCCCCAAATCAGAGGAATCCAAGTAATCGGTTTCATCAACTGGAGGCGAATTTTCCAAATGTTCGTTTCTTTCGTTTCTGCGCCCTTCATCCCCAGCATTTGCCGAGTTTGGGCACTGGCGCTAGGGGGACTACTGCTAGTGCTACTGCGTCGCCGTCGTCGGGAAGATGTAGATTGAGATGCCGTTTCGTCGTTACTCATAGCCTGGTTCTCCTCAAATTGGGGGGTTACAATTCCTCTTAAAATGAAATGTTCAGATAGCAGTCTTGGAACTTTGCGCCTTTTACGGGTTTACCACTTAATGCCGGAGGGAGCAAAATATTGCGCCGTTGGTCGCCAGCTTCAATGGTAATTTCTGGCCCGTATTGGGTGAGTTTGACCTGTTTCTTATCAAATCCAGGCAAAAATAAACTGACACTCTTTTGAGCCACATCAAGCGTGATGGGTTTCGGGGCACGAGTTGCTTCGGTAAAATCCGGTAGCGCCTTTTGCAGCACTTGCCAATTTTTGCTTTTCTCAAAGGGCACAATGCTAATACTCAATGGCTCAAATTGAGCCGTAGCGGTGCTAACATCGATCGCCTCATGATCGAAGGTATCGTACAATTTCTGAAAGCTATTGGCGGCTTCAGCGGCCTGGGTATCGTGAATGACGGACTTATTCAAAATCACGCCTCCCACTGTAACCCCGACTTGCTGGGCACTCCCCCACAAATCCATGGCCTTCGCTAATGCTGTTTTATCCCCTGTGGTTACTAAATAGGCTGCCACTCGATTGGGATTCGTAATAGCTGCTTTGCCTGCATCCAGGGTTGAATTGGCTTCTTGAGTGGGAGCAGCAAAATTATCCTTAGACAGGTCTACATTCAAAATGGCGCTACTAATGGGGCCTAGAAACGGCGATAGGGCTTGGCCCACATCTGAGTTCACAATCACATCCCGGAACCGACGGATATACCAACTCATGATTTCCGGTGTTCCCAACATTCTCAGGGTTTCGCGATCGCCGTCTCCATCATATACAATCACATCATATTTTCCGCTTTGGTCATAATCCCGCAGAGCGTACAAAGCTAACGCCCCATCCATTCCCGGTAATAACCCCAACTCTTGACCAAAAACTTCCTTAAAAAACGGCTTTTGTAAATACTGCGCTTCCAGTTGCTTCACATCTTCCCAACTGCGCTCTAATAAGGCAGCGCTTCGGAGATTAACCGCCTCCAGATTCGATTCAATGACCCCAGGAGTCCCTTCTTTCACCTGGCCCAACATCAATCCAATCACTGAAGGGGGTTCAGACAGGGCTAACAGCACCCGCTTCCCCGTACTAGCCATATGTTTAGCCGTGGCAATGGCCAAGGTTGTTTTACCCGTGCCACCCTTACCCAAAAATGTCAGAATCAGAGCCATGTCTGTTAATTATTCACAATCACGCTGTTGTCCCAGTTTAGCGCTTTCATGGGTACTCAGTGACCAAGGGCCAAACCAATGGTCACTGTTGGTGATGAATTCAAGGGTCTTACTGTGCCACTAGCTCTTCTTCAAAGAACCAAGTTGAAAATTGACCGCTAAACTCAACTACAAAACCGACACCCGATCCATCGACCATTTTATAGCCGGTGATTGTCCCTACAGGGTTCTGCTTGATTTTGTCTACCAGATTAGCAGGGATGCGATCGATTAAACCTTTTACTTTTACCTTCTGACCAATATCCATTTATTCCATCTATACTATTCATGTTCTCCAATTCCACAGTGTATAGCAATGGGGGATCGTTAGCTGCATCTTACTGGATTATTGAAGGGGCCGATCGTTCCCTCAGAAGAGATTTAGAGCTAAAGATCGTCGAATATGGGCGATCGCAAATTTAAGAGTATTGGGTATTTAGATCTGAATCCTCAACCCGTCTCGGTAAGTGAAGAATGGGGCTAAAGTCAAAGGAAATCGCCCGGTCTACCTAGACGTTTGCCCAATACTCTAGCCCCTGATAGGGTTATGCTTATTGGGAAAGTTGTAAGGATTCGTAGGTATAAGGTTTAGCGATGTTCACTTGGAATAAGATCCGCAGTCCTAACCGTTCAAACCAAGGCATTCCTAAACCCCATCTCATTTTCACCATAAAGTAGTATTCCAGCAGTTCCTTACCCCAAACCACCCAACGGCCTTTGAGAGCATAGGAATTTTGAGGCTCTTCTAAACTGGGATCGGGCAGTACTGGAATCGCAACATAGACAATGCCAGTCTCTCCATATTCCGCTAAACAAACCGATTCTAGGGTCGGACGCTGGAAGGGGGCAGAAACCGCTCCACTAGCTACGGCAATATTGTGAGCGACAGCAACAGCCATCGCTTCCGTCATGGCTCCACTTTTGGGTAAACCGATGGGAATGGAAGTTTGATCAGGTTGGTCGAGAGCCACTGCCACTCCTAGGGCATAAATGGAGGGAAAATCCCGATGGCGATAGGTGGGATTTACGGGAATAAAGCCTTTGGCGTTCGCAATCTCTGGCAGTTGTTGTAGGAATTTAGCTCCCCGGAAGGATGGTAAAATCATGGAGTAGCTAAAGGGGAGTTGTTGACCGGTCTTGAGGATAACTTTGTCTGGGGTAATGGCTGTAATTTCGGCATTGGTAAAGGTTTCTATCCCTCGTTCTTTGAGGAGTTCGCTGGTGTATTCTTTGGCATTTTTGACATCACTTACGCCTAAGTGGCCGATGTAGGGTTCTGGGGTAACGTAGGTGAGGGTGACTCGATCTCGTAATCCTCGACGGCGTAATTCTGAATCTGCCATCAGTAGAAATTCGTAGGCAGGGCCAAAACAACCGGCTCCAGGGGCTGCTCCAACGACTAGGGGGCCAGGATTTTCCAGGTATTTTACCCAGGCTTCCCGCGCATGGATGGCGTGATCCGGGGTACAAACGGATTGGGTATAACCGCCATGGGGGCCGAGTCCAGGGATTGCGTCAAAGGCAAAGGAGGCTCCGGTGGCGATCGCTACATAGTCATAGTTGACAGTTTGCCCCCCTTCTACGGTAATGGTTTGGGTATGGGGGTTGAGAGCGGTGACTTTGTGGTTAATCCATTCAATTCCCAAACGTTTGAGGTGGGGTTCGAGATCGATTTGAATCGATTCTAACGAGGCCATACCTAGGGTGACTCGGATTAATCCAGGGATAAAGGTGAAATGGGAGCGATCGCTAATCAGGATGAGGCGATCGCTCTTAGGCAGTAAGCTGCGTAATTCATGTACTGCTGGAAGTCCACCTAAACCTGCCCCAATTACTACAACGTTTGTCATCGTTTTTTCTCCAAAGCTTGCCTATCTACTGAACTGTGCCCCCCCAACAAGAGGCGAGTTAATAAAAATCTGATATTAATATAACTATATGGTGATCTTATGAAAAATGCAAGGTTTTCTAATCATTACCCTATAGTTTCAGTCTGTAGGAGTGGAAGATTTAACCCAAAAAGCCTAAAAAAAAGATTGTATTTTGCACGTATGAGTACATATAGCTAACATAAAACGCTTGACAACTAAATAACGATGTTATAGGCTTAAGAAAGGAGGGACAACGGAGACAACCGCCCTGACCACTGAAACAGAAGACAGAGGATTATGAATTACCACTTTAGTATTGTTTTAAATACAACCCTGGAAGAGGCGATCGCCCAAGTCACCGATGCCCTAAAACAAGAAGGATTTGGGATTTTAACCGAAATCAATGTCCAAAACGCCTTCGCCAAACATGGTATAGATTTTCATGCTTATCGGATTCTCGGTGCGTGTCATCCCCAGCTTGCCCATCGTGCCCTGCAAGCCGATGACAAAGCGGGAACCCTCTTTCCTTGCAATGTTGTAGTCCAAAAGAGGGGAGAAGGAGCAGTTGAAGTCTCTGCGGTTAACCCCTTGGGAATGCTCAAAGCGGTTGAACATCCTGATGTCCAAGCCATGGCTGAAGAAGCCAGTCAGAAAATGGAAGCCGTTATTCGCTCTCTGAAAACGCCAGTGTTAACTGCATAGCAGTGGAAATGGGCACTTTTAAGGGAAAAAATACCCATTACTAACATGAAGCGCTATAACTTGCACAGTCAAAACCACCCAGTTCTGGAAGATTAAATCTTTCCTCCAATTTAGGTCACCGTCTCCCCAATGGAATGATATAGAAATTGGGGAGAATTATCGATCCATCCATTGCCCTTATTTTAATTCAATTAATTATGTGGAAAATACTATCATTCTTACAAAAAAACTTGACTTGGTCAATTCCTATTTTTATGCTCTTAGGAGTTGTCTTTGGCATCGTTGCCAATCCATCGGAGCTTAAATCTCTCATCATTCCCCTGACCTTCTTAATGGTCTATCCGATGATGATCAACTTGCAAATGAAGAAAGTGATCTCCGGGGGAGACTATAAAGTTCAAATTATTACCCAACTAATTAACTTTGGGATCATTCCCTTTTTTGCTTTTGGCGTGGGGAAACTATTTTTTAATGAGCAACCTCTAATCTTGTTGGGCTTACTGCTCACTTCCCTATTGCCCACCAGTGGTATGACGATTTCCTGGACCGGTTTTGCTAAGGGCAATATCAACGCGGCGATTAAAATGACAGTAATTGGCTTAATCGTTGGCTCTATTGCAACTCCCTTTTATGCCAAATACCTGATGGGAACCGTGATTGAGATTCCCCTGGTTAGTATTTTTAAACAAATTATCATTATTGTCTTTTTACCCATGATTTTAGGCCAGGTGACTCAGTTTCTACTGATTCAGCAAGTGGGAATGGAAAAATATCAGAAAAACCTGAAGAAAAAATTCCCTGTATTCTCCACATTGGGAGTATTAGGGATTGTGTTTGTCGCTATGGCGCTCAAAGCTAAATCGATTTTAGCCAATCCGGTGATGCTGCTCTCATTGTTAGCGCCTTTGGTCACAATTTATGGATTTAATTTTCTGTTGAGTACCTTAATTGGTAAAGCTTTATTCGATCGCGACAATGCGATCGCCCTCGTTTATGGTACAGTGATGCGTAACCTGTCCATTGCTCTAGCGATCGCCATGACAGTGTTTGGTCAAGAAGGCTCAGAAATTGCCCTGATCATTACCATGGCTTACATTATCCAAGTGCAAGCAGGTGCATGGTACGTCAAGTTTACTGACCGCATTTTTGGTAAACTCCCCACCTCAGAACCGGTTTAGCCCCTTACAAACAACTATTTGATTAGGACTGTTACCATTACTGCGCAAAGCGTGGTAATGGTAACAGCATTTTTGATGCTATAGCGCCCATATTGAAGAAATAAAGTTAGGATGCCAGTTTCTCCATTGGTTGGGGCAATGATAATCAGTTTTCCTTGAGGACTTCGTTCGGCTTAAGGTCGAGGGTTAGAGCAATCAGAGTTCACGAACCAGAGTAAAAATGAGCAATAGGCTAAGTTTAGGATAACATTGACCAGAGGAAAACGTTATAGTTGAATCAATTTGTAAGATAGTACCTCACGACCATGACAAACATTCAAATTCCCTGGACATCAGCCGATTTAGAACTGTTGCCCAATAACAATAACCGTTATGAAATTATCAATGGAGAATTGTACAGAACCCACGCCCCCCATTGGAAACATCAAAAGACCATTGGTGAAATTTGCCGACTTTTAGGAAACTGGTCAAGTGAAACGGAATTGGGTGAAGTAATATTCAATCCAGGTGTGATTTTCAGTGATACCGATAATGTTATTCCCGATCTGGTTTGGATGACTAACGATAAATTAAACGATTTTGTTGATGAATCGGGTCATTTTACCACCGCTCCAGAGTTAATAGTTGAAGTATTATCGGAAAGTAAAGCTGATGTTCGTCGGGATAAGGAAAGCAAGTTAAAATTATATTCTAATCAAGGCGTTCGGGAATATTGGATTGTGGACTGGCGGTTAAAGACGGTAGAAGTTTATCGACGGCAACAAGCAAAATTAGAGTTAGTGATGACATTATTAGAGGAAGATGAGATAACCTCTCCTTTGCTTCCTGGTTTTGCTTGCAACGTCAATACCTTTTTTACCTAAGTGACAGCAACAAAAATATCCCTTTATTTTTAATTCAAATCTATGCCTAAATCTCCAGTTATTAACTCCAACGAATCTTATACATTTGCAGATTACTTTAAGCTCAACTTTGCCCCACAAGATATTCTAGCATATTTTGATATTTCACTGCAACGAAAATCTCTAAGACTTCCCGAATATACGGGCGAATTGGATCGCCTGGAAGACTTGAAAAATCGGATTGAAGAAAGTCTCCCGCGTCTGAGTTTAACTAGCGAAATGGCGAGACGAGAGTTTCTCATTGCTCCCGTTTTAACAGACGTAATGCACTATACTGAAGTCACGCTCAATGTGGAATATCCCGTTGCCGTAAACCATCAATTGAAAGGCTCCTTAGACTATCTGCTCCAGAATCGGCAAACGTTCTTAGTCATTGAAGCTAAAAATGAAGATTTAGAGCGCGGTTTTCTGCAATTAGCGATTGAATTAATTGCCCTAGAACAGTGGTTTGAAACCGAGCAAATGATTCTGCAAGGTGCGGTTTCGACTGGTAATATTTGGCAATTCGGTCAATTTAATCGTCAATCTCGGACAGTAACTCAGGATCTCGATCTCTACCGCGTCCCTGCTGACTTGAATAATTTACTGAGAGTCTTGGT
Source organism: Cyanobacteria bacterium UBA2566 (assembly GCA_002340255.1). Lineage (GTDB taxonomy): Bacteria > Cyanobacteriota > Cyanobacteriia > Cyanobacteriales > Desertifilaceae > Roseofilum. Next base: position 24,266 of record DDLS01000036.1, on the reverse strand, counting down.
TTTTGCGATTAATTGCGTATAGTAGTTTTAGGTCTGGTTATTTGCGATCGCACAAAACTCAGTCATGAATGTTCAACTAAAAGAATTGCCCCGAAAAATTGATAATGGAGCATAGATATGAAACTTTTGGATATGGTTGCCTTACTCGAAAATTCACCAGAACTCGGACTCTATCGAGGGCAGGTGGGAACCATTGTCGAAGAATACGAACCCCAAGTTTTTGAAGTAGAATTTAGCGATAATGAAGGCAAAGCCTATGCCATCGAGACCCTAAGCGAACAGCAACTTATGGTACTGTATCACCATCCGATAAATCCTGAAAAAATAGCTGTTTAATAAGGAAGAGGAAGTGACCGTTTCTATGAACAGTAACAGGTAATGAAAGGCTGAGAATACTGTACTCAATGCATTGATAAGAAATTTAGATTTTCTTGTGAATTCCTTATCTGTTAAAGTCTAGAGAGAAAGAAAGAGTATTACCCACCACACCACCTCCCCCTCCTTCTCATGCCCACGATTCACAAAACTAGCATCAGAACACTCCCAATCAGGTCGAGGAATGGGTTCTCGCCCTTTAGTTCTTAGGGGTGTCACCAATGCCCCAGGCAGAATATCGGCAACGTACAATCGCAGTAAGTGCCACTGTCCGGATTCTCTAGATTGCAATAGAGCTTGATAGGTTAACGCTAAAGCTTCCGTAACCGTTCGCCCTACCGCAAGCGCCTCATAAAATGTCCCAGCCGCTTCTGATGCCAGATTATCGTTAACTCGATCGCCCCAACTCAATACTGCCCTTGCACCTTTGTGTAATAATGCTTCAGCCATTGAGGCAACTACATCGTCATCAGAATATCCGGTGCGACACCCAGAAAGAAACCTGAGCTTGGGAGTATTGAATTGCAATGCTCTGGCAATCTCTTGAGCCGTGCTATTTTGACGCTCTCCGAGTTCTGTTTCTGTGAAAAAGTAAGGTTGGCCATCTTCAATTTCTGCATGACCGGTGAAGTGAGCCACATCGAAGTATCCTTTGGCGTAGTCTTCAACCAAGTAACCTAATTCCTGTAAATTGCCACTTTCTTCTACCGTTAAACATAGCGATTTTTTCCGTTCTGTTGCTTTGAGGATCTGCCCTTCTTCTGCCTCAAAATCCAGCACTGTCTTAACTCCAGAAGGCGATGTTGCCATAAACAAAACATTGAGAACTCGATTATTGGGTTGGTTGTGTAGACTCAAACTGGATTTTCTTCCCTTAACCCACCTTACCGGAACGATCACCGGATTCTTCTCAACTAAAAACCGCTCTCCATCATGCAATATTTCCCAAGGTAGATTAGCCAATCCCTGTTCTGCGGCAATAGCGAGAACAATTTGTTCCCCGTGAGGACAGTCTCTGAGCGTATTTTCCAGACGGTAATTTTGATTTAACCAGTCATAAAGGATGTGCCCAGCTTCAGGATAGGGAACAGGAAGCGCAGTATAGTAACGCAATTTTGCCCATTGATTCAACTCTCCCATCTCATCTAATGGCAGCACCAGTTCCTGAAATTCATTCGGATTATCCCAAAAGAACCGAACTTTCGCCTCTTCACTCCCACTGAGTTTCAAATCGATATGCAGAATCTGAAGCATTTGATCGTTAACAATGAATAATGAGCAATTTTTATTGGCTATCAAGTCCGGCTAAACTGTTGTCATTGCGACCGCAGGGAAGGAATCACCATAATTTTCGAGATGGGCGGGATTACTTCACTCCACTGCGTTCCGTTCGCAATGACTAATTATAACTGATTCAGCAGACTTGATTTTACTCCAAGAGTTCTTTAATCTGCTCGACTGTAGCATCTTTGAGTAGTAAACGCCGACCGTCATCGGTGACAATCATGACTTTCTCCAGCTTGCGTCCGGAGTCTTTCTTCTGGGACTTCTGATACCATTCGTAGAGTTGCTTGGCGATCGCCATTGTTCCCCCGACAATACCAACAATAGTGGCGATCGTGGTTAATACCTCGGCTCTCTGGGGTTCATGGAGCGTTTCATAACTGCCCTCAATTCCAGCAATATTGAGTAACTCCTCAGTTGCCCTCTCTGCATCTTGACCAACAATTTCAATCTTCATGGGTTAACTCCGACTCATCTCTCTGGTTAAGTGTTCTTTCTCTATTTTCAGAAACTATAGAGGAAACCCGAAGAATTCACCAGTGAAGAGTTCAATTCTATTGCTAGACTCATTAAGTACGATTTCATCTACCCTACCCCCAAATCTGTGAATTCTAGTTCTTCTCCTCTTCAGCGTTTAATTCAGTATAGTGGCCCCTATCAGAATAAAGTCCGGTTGGCGATCGCCACTTCGATCCTCAACAAAATCTTCGATCTTGCCCCTCCCATCCTGATTGGGATCGCGGTGGATGTGGTGGTTAAACAAGAAAATTCGGCGATCGCCGCTTTGGGAATTACCAGCGTTTTTACCCAACTCTTACTCCTCACCCTGCTGTCAGCCCTAGTTTGGGGATTGGAATCTGCGTTTCAATATGCCTATGAACGGTTGTGGCGCAATTTAGCCCAAACCATTCAACATCATCTACGTTTAGATGCCTACAGTCATTTACAAAACCTGGAAATTGCCTATTTTGAAGACCGCAGCACAGGCGAGTTAATGTCGATTCTCAATGATGATATTAACCAATTGGAGCGCTTTTTGGATGTGGGAGCCAATGAAGTAATTCAAGTGGCAACGACTGTTTTAATTATTGGCTCAATGTTTCTGATCCTAGCACCGGAAGTCGCTTGGATGACCCTTGTCCCCATGCCATTTATTATTTGGGGTTCAATCGCCTATCAAAAATTTCTCGCTCCTCGCTATACGAAAGTGCGGCAAAATGCGGGCTTTCTCAACCATCGTTTAGCCAATAATCTCAGTGGTATTACCACAATTAAAAGTTTTACCGCCGAAGAATACGAAGTCAAGCGGGTGGGCCAAGATTCAACTGCCTATCAACACTCCAATGAGGAGGCGATCGCCTATTCTGCGGCGTTTATTCCCTTGGTGCGGATGTTAATTTTACTCGGTTTTAGCTGTATCCTGCTCTATGGAGGTTTGGAGGTCACGAATGGGACTTTAGCCGTGGGAACCTACAGCACCTTGGTGTTTATGACTCAACGGTTACTTTGGCCCCTTACTCGCCTTGGAAGTACCCTGGATTTATGTCAGCGTGCCATGGCTTCAACTCGCCGGGTGATGGCATTATTAGATACGCCCATTGCCATTCATACGGGTGATATTCCCCTTGCCTTGGAGACAGTGCGCGGTGAAGTTGTGCTGAAAGAGGTCAGTTTTTCCTATCGCGATCGCCTGCCGGTATTAAACCAGGTCTCTTTGACCATTCCTGCGGGCAAAACAATTGCTATTGTTGGCTCAACAGGTTCGGGAAAAAGTACCTTAGTTAAGCTCCTGTTGCGGCTCTATGAAGTTCAAAATGGTTCAATTACGTTAGATGGTCTAGAGTTGCAAACACTACAGCTAGAAGATTTGCGGCGCTGTATTGGGTTAGTCAGCCAAGATGTGTTTTTATTTCATGGAACAGTGGCTGAAAATATCGCCTATGGCACATTTAATGCCTCTGAACCCGACATTGTTGCAGCAGCAACATTGGTGGAAGCCCACGACTTTATTATGGAATTACCGCAAAAATATGATACAATTGTCGGGGAGCGAGGTCAGAAATTATCCGGAGGACAACGGCAACGATTGGCGATCGCTCGTGCCATTGTTAAAAATCCCCCGATTCTGATTCTGGATGAAGCCACATCTGCGGTAGATAATGAGACAGAAGCGGCGATTCAGCGATCGCTAGAGAGAATCACTCAAAATCGGACGACGATCGCGATCGCTCACCGACTCTCCACCATCCGCAACGCCCATTGTATCTACGTCATGGAGCGCGGTAAAGTCATCGAGTCCGGTCGTCATCAAGAGCTATTAGAACACAATGGTGTTTATGCTAGTTTATGGCACATTCAAATGGGAGAATCTATTTTAGCCCAATCCTAAAAGCCATTTTAACTTAAAGCTTGTACAATCAATTGATACATTGAGTCTGCTAGAGAAAGATTCTTTAGGTTGAATAAGTTTGGGTATATGCCAGGAAAAGTATTTTCATCCACGATGATAGGATGATCTTCATGCCAAATCATGTCAAAACCAATGACTTCATAAGACATAGCATGATAAGCTAAATTTGCTAACTGTTGATGTTGTGGTTTTAAATCACCTAGATCGACCTCTCCACCTACTTCATTAGCATCATAGACTTTCTGAAAAGAACCACTTTCAAAAGAGTGACTAAAGTCAGAAAATCGACTTATTTTTTTTCTATAGCCATACATGATTTCTCCATTGACAAGGGTTGTACTCAGCCAATCTTGAGGATTATTTTCATAATATTTTTCTAGAAGTATACCCTCATTTAAATTAATGCCTCTCTCCTGTTCCATGAATTCAATAATATCACGCAGTCTCAAAAAATCATCGATTAGTGTCACTCCTTTACCAAATGCACCCTTCCTTGGTTTAAGTAACGCATAACCCCACTTATCTAAAATTGGCTTTGCTAAGTACAAATTCTTGTTATTTATTAATATAAAATCTGCAACTTTTACTCCCTTTTGCTTTAAGGTACGATGAGCAGTGTATTTATCTAGAGCAACTTCACAAACATAAGGATTAGGAATAACCTTTACAGTGTAAGCCAATGTTTTGAGTAGTTCCAAAACATACAAGTTACTTTGGGCAGAGATACTGTTTGGCTTTCTAATTTCACCATACCAGAAGAAGAGATCTAATTCATTAAGATTAAAGTTTTTGTAGACAACATTTCCGTTAACAATTAATGTATCATTGAGATCTTCTACTTCTACTAAACTGACTTCCTTATTGCATTTAATCAAAGCTAAAAGTTCATCAATAACCTCATTGGGGAGCTTATTGAGACGTTTAATAGAGGGTTGCTTATCATCTCCATCCTGTTTTTTCGGCAGAAACACACCAATTTTGGTAGTCATAAATTTTGTTATTCTTTTGATTTATCATATCAAGTTCGGTTAATTGGCTATGATGCAATGCTTCACGTTGGGGAATAGGGAATCGAGAACAGGCACTGTTCTACCAGAACAATGTAGGAGTGGAAACGCACTGTACATAGTTAAACTGATTACTCGGACTTGATATCATTGGATCTTGGTCTTAGAACAAGAACTAAAATTGGCACTTAAGCAACCCGTTGAATCCCTCTAATCATTCAATTTACTCTGGAATATAATCATCATCAAGAATATCATCTAGAGTCAACCCTGCTTCAAGTGGAAACAATTCTGGCTCTAGTCCATACTTCCTAATAATATCCTTCCTCGCATTTCCATAACACTCAGTCCAGATCTCTACTAACAAAACTTTCAGGCTAGGACTATCTTCTAACACATATTGAATTTGCCTACGTTGCTCCACAACTGCTTGTCGCCATCCTCTAGCGTTGTCTGCTTTTTCAGATTCCCAATACTTGAGTTTTAGGAGATGTTCGATCAACGTTGTCATCCTGCTTTTTAACTCCTTTTTCTCGCGCTTCCCCATGCTTTCCACTTCTTCAATCAAACCCTCAAAATCAATCCGATCGAGCCGTCTTTCTTGGAGTAACTGCACTGTTGTCTGTACCCACAAATAGAAGTCTCGATCGTAAAGTTCGGATAGATTAGAATCAGGTTTTACCTGTAACTCTGAATTCATGATCTCCCATTTCTAAGTTTGAACAGTTTGATTGGCTAGTTCTTCTAAACGGAATTGCTGATCTTGAGTAATGCACGCCTGAATTAAATTTTCAATATTACCTTCTAACGCACTTCCTAAAACAAAGTTTTGACCCAGACGGTGATCGGTGATCCGGTTATCTTTATAGTTGTAGGTACGGATTTTTTCCGATCGCGAACCTGTCCCAACCTGCGATCGCCGCATATCCGTAACCGCATCCTGCTGTTCTTGCAGCTTCATATCATACAACTTCGCCCGCAAAATCTGCATCGCCCGTTCTCGGTTTTGCAACTGCGATCGCTCTTCCGTACAAAATACCCGAATCCCCGTCGGCTTGTGGAATAAGTCCACCGCCGTTTCCACCTTGTTCACATTTTGTCCACCTGCACCGCCGGAACGAGCCGTGCTAATTTCTACGTCCTTAGCATCGATCTCAACTTCTACCTCGTCTACTTCCGGCATAATTGCCACCGTCGCCGTTGACGTATGAACTCGTCCCCCCGTTTCCGTCACTGGAACCCGTTGCACCCGGTGAACACCTGCCTCAAACTTCAGCTTACTATAAACTTGCTCCCCTTTCACCTCAAGGATTGCCTGCTTAAATCCACCCATTTCTGCTGGAGACTCACTGACAAGCTGCACCTTCCAGCCTTGCACTTCCGAATAGCGGGAATACATCCTTAACAGATCGCCCGCCCAAATACTCGCTTCATCTCCTCCCGTGCCTCCACGAATTTCCAACATAATATTCTTATCATCATTGGGATCTCGGGGCAGTAATAAAATTGTTAATCGATGTTCTAACTGATCGATTTTTGTTTCTAGATCCTGTACTTCCAAGGCAGCGATCTCTTGCAACTCGCGATCGCCACTCGACTCCTTATAAATTTCTCTAGCTCCCATCAACTCGTCTTGAGCCTTTTTCCAGATCTCATAAGTATTCACCACTTCCTCCAGAGACGCACGAGCCTTAGCCACCCGTTGCACCTCCTCTGGATTCGTGGCAATATCTGGATCGGCTAACCGACGAGTCAATTCATTAAACGTTTGTTCAACGGAAGTAAGTTTGTCAAGAAGATATGCTTCAGCCATTGTTCTAGTGTCCAAGATTTAGGTTGTTTACAGCAGGGGAGTGATACATGGACTGTAGGTTTAAACCCCTACAACCCACCAAGACCAATCGCAATAGCTGCTACTTCTTGTTACCTGTACTTCCCATCCAGTTATAACGTTTCTGGAATCGTTCCACCCGTCCTTCAGTGTCAATAATTTTCTGAGTTCCTGTATAAAACGGATGATTTCCAGACCAAACATCCACATGAAGTTCTGGCTGAGTCGAACCCACAGTCATTACAAACTCGCCATTACAATATACTTTAGCTTCTGGATACCATTGGGGGTGAATATCAGATTTAGGCATGATGATTACACTTTCAAAAACATTATCAACTAAGCGGGGTTAATCCCTATTATAATCCAATTGCGATCGCTCCCCAAAGGGTGAGGCCGAGGCAGTTTCACCCCAATCTTGAGAAGAAGGGAACAATTGTTGACACTCTGCGCTCTGAAAAGACGCAGATTCTCCAGGCTATACATGGAAGGGTCTGTCAAAAGGCATTTGGAGCCACCGACCCTCTACTCTGTTGCTCTCGCTACGCTAAGTACGAAGCTTCAGACTACTTTTCCTCTGTTTTGCTTTCCGGGGACTACCACACTTGCCAAGTCGGTACGCTCCTCATCCTGCGTTGCTTGCCCCAATGAATGTCGTTCTGCGCCTCAAAGACCGTCGGTTCTCAGGTGGCCGGAATTTCACCGTAACTAGGATGATTCTTCACGTAGGCGTTTGCCCTTACTCACTTTGTGTTGCCTGTAGGCGAAAGCCAAAATGCGCCCCTACCTCTTAGTGGGAAAAGGGAAAAATTGATGAACTCTCCCCTACCCTTAACGTTTCGAGTATTGAGGAGCTTTTCTGGCTTTGCGTAAACCATATTTTTTCCGCTCCTTTGCCCTCGGATCGCGGGTAAGATACCCTTCACTTTTCAAAGGTTGACGATTATCTGGATCTAGCTCGCATAAAGCTCTCGCCACACCCAAACGAATCGAGTCGGCTTGTCCCGTTAATCCGCCTCCTGTAACATTCACCAGAATGTCATAGTCATTTTCCAGACCCAAGGTTTCCAGAGGCGCTTTAGCTGCTGACAGATATTGGGGATTGAACTGGAGATACAAATCTCCGGGTTTACCATTAATTTTCATCTCCCCTTGGCCGGGAACCAAGCGTACGCGAGCAATGGACGACTTTCTACGTCCGGTTCCCCAATAAACAGCCCGATCGTTTTGATTCTCAGTAGCTTGCATTAGTTATCTCCTTCTGGTACGGTTTTCAATTCTAAGACTTGGGGGGTTTGTGCCTCATGGGGATGTTTTGGCCCCGCATAGACTTTTAACTTGGTAAACAGCTTGCGTCCTAGAGCATTTTTAGGCAACATTCCTTTCACTGCTTTTTCCAGAATACGCTCGGGAATTCGCCCTTGCAATTTGGCAAAGGTTTCCGTTTTCATTCCCCCCGGACGACCAGAATGGCGGCGATAGAGTTTTTGCTCCCGCTTTTTACCCGTCACCTGGATTTTTTCAGCGTTGATAATAACCACAAAATCCCCAACATCCATATGGGGAGTAAACGTGGGTTTATTTTTGCCTCGTAAGATATTGGCCACTTCTGTTGCTAAACGGCCAAGACGCTGGCCATCAGCATCAACCACATACCATTTACGGTCGAGAGTCTCTTGAGAAGGTAAGTAGGTTTTAGTCATAATGAATGGTTGGTTTTGATAGAGGGCGATTTGGTTTAACCCAATTTAAATTGGGGTTGGGTGTCAAACCAAACTTCTGGGGGAAAGGGAGGATCTGGGTAGCCAACTCGCAGTAAACATAAGCCTTGGGCTGGAGCTGCGTATTTCACCAAATCTCGCCGTTCCTCTTGCCACAGATAAGTAAATTCTGTGGGAGTCATTTCCGCGATACCGACTTTGACCAATAATCCCACTAGAAGCCGCATCATCCCATAGAGAAATCCATTGGCTTGGACTTCTATCACCAGAAATGGCTCTTGGGTGGTGCATTGGGCAGTTTGAATATCTACCCAGGAGTGCGTCCGACTCGATCCTGCCCGATGAAAGGCGGATAGGTGATGACGACCGAGTAAGGGGTCGAGGGCGGCTTGAATGCGGTTGGCATCCAGAGGTTGATAATAATAATGCCAAGTCAGGTTGCGCACAAATAGGTTGGGATTGGCATGGGTATAGAGGGTATATCGATACCGTCGCCAAAGGGCGGAAAACCGGGAGTGCCAAGTGGGGGCAACCTGAGCAGAACCCCGAATCAGGATATCTTCGGGTAAGCGACTATTGAGAATAGTTGCCCACCGTTCAGGGGGAATGGGCCCAGAGACATCGAAGTGGGCAACTTGAGCGGCTGCATGGACTCCGGTATCGGTTCGACCTGCAGCCACTACGGGAACTTGCTGGTTGGTTACTGAGGCGATCGCCGCCTCCAGTTCCTCTTGTACCGTCCGTTCGCCTTTTCCTTGCCGCTGCCAACCGTGGAAATGGGTTCCCAGGTACTGAATGACTAGAGCAATGCGTTGACGCTCATCGGTCAAGTTATCCGAGTCTTTGAGTTGCCAACGGGATTTCATTTTTACTCCCCTGTCTTTCCCCTCGCCTAGATTTAGGGTTCGACTTAGACTAATTCAATAATCGCCATTTCTGCATTGTCCCCTCGACGAGGAACGGTGGGCAGAATGCGAGTATATCCACCTTGGCGATCGGCATAGCGATCGGGCACTTGTTCAAACAGCGCATGAACCAATTGCTTTTTCTTCAGCATATGTTCTTTGCGGTCTGGGCTGCCACTCAGGTATAAATAGCCCAAAACCTGGCGACGGGCAGCTAGAGTTCCACTTTTCGCCAGGGTAATCATTTTTTCCACTTCACTACGGACAGCTTTCGCCCGTGTTTTCGTGGTCTTAATCCGACCATGACGGATTAACTCAGTCGCTAAGGATCTCAGGAGAGCCTTACGCTGGTCAGCAGGTTTTCCCAACTTGGGGACACGACAACGATGACGCATAACACTTTTCCACGTTTCAAAATTTAGACAAGATTTAACCCCTGGCCTCAGTTAGGATTTGGCCTTTTCATGGGGCAGAGTAATCCCTAACCGCTGTTGCAAGGCTTCAATCACTTCTTCAGCCGATTTAGCTCCAAAGTTCTTGATCTCGAGCAAATCTTCTTGGGTGTAATCTAGTAGATCTGATACATTATTGATCTGCGCTCGTTTGAGACAGTTGTAAGCTCTCACCGATAACTGTAATTCTTCAATCGGGATCTGACTGTTGGGATCATCAGTCAGTTCTGGCTCGTCCTTGAGTGGCTCAAAGGTAATATCTTTGAGAGGACTAAATAAATCGACCAATATGTTTGATGCTTGAGATAGGGCTTCTTGAGGAGTAATACTCCCATTAGTTGTAACATCAAGAATCAGTCGGTCTTGTTCTAAGGAACCCCCAACCCGCGCATCTTCCACCATATAATTGACTTTAGATACGGGCATAAAAATTGCATCAATCTGGAGAAAGTCCAAGGCAGTCGGATCTTGACGACTACGGTCTACCGATCGGTAGCCTGTACCCGTTTCAATCCGAAACTCCATTTCTAAGGTTGCATCCTCTGATAGGGTAGCTACCTTCTGAGTCCCATTAACTAATTCCACTTCTGACGGTAAATCAAAGTCGCTCGCTTGCACGGTTTTTGGTCCCGTAGCCACTAAACGGCCAATTTGGGGTTGATTCGAGTAGCTTTTAACAATGATTTCCTTCATGTTCAGTAAGATTTCGAGTACATCTTCCCGAACGCCTTTGATGGTTGCAAACTCATGGTTTACTTTCTCAATCCTTACCGAGGTCACTGCTGCTCCCACTAGGTTAGAAAGCAATACCCGTCTAAGGGCATTGCCTACTGTGGTTCCTTGACCTCTTTCTAGGGGTTCTAGAATAAATCGGCTATACTGACTTTGATCTTTTTCGGTATAACTTTCAACACATTCAACTTGAAACTGCCCCACAGAGCCACCTCCCTTCGCCTGGTTTCTAGGAGGGCGACACATGACCTTCCTAGCTGTTTTCTTTGATTGAATGGGGTGAGGTCGTCTCATCTGCATTTGTTGCAGAATAGGAACGATCCTTACACCCGCCGCCGTTTTGGAGGACGACACCCATTATGGGGAATGGGGGTTACATCTCGAATGAGGGTAATTTCCAATCCGGAACCTTGTAGGGCACGGATGGCCGTTTCTCGCCCCGACCCCGGGCCACTCACCATAACTTCGATTTGTCGCATTCCTTGGTCGATCGCCCGACGAGCAGCACTATCGGCGGCTGTCTGAGCCGCAAAGGGGGTGCCTTTTTTCGCTCCCTTAAATCCACTCGATCCGGCTGAAGCCCAAGAAATCACATCTCCGTTAGGAGCAGTAATGGAGACAATCGTGTTGTTGAACGTCGATTGAATGTGAGCTACACCATTAGGAATATTTCGCTTTTGCTTTTTAGGGCCTGTTTTCTTTGGTCGTGCCATGATTTATGTTGCACTCTATGTATCTTGATCTCAAAGGTCTTTGAATGGACTAATCCCAATCCGGGCGATCTCATCCAACAGCAGGTTATTTCTTAGCGGCTGCTTTTTTCTTACCGGCTACTGTACGGCGGACTCCACGACGGGTACGGGCATTGGTGCGGGTTCGTTGTCCTCGTACAGGTAATCCCATACGATGCCGTCTGCCCCGATAGGTTCCAATGTCCATCAGACGCTTGATATTCATTGCCTCCCAACGTCTGAGATCCCCTTCGATTTGATATTGGCTTTCTACCGTACCTCTTAAGGCAACAATATCCGCATCGGTTAAATCTTTAACTCTTGTATCTGGATTTACTCCAGTATCCGCTAATATCTTTTGGGAACGGCTTAAGCCGATCCCATAGATGTAGGTTAGACCTATTTCTATGCGCTTATCTCGCGGTAGGTCTACACCAGCTATTCTGGCCACACTTTTTCTCCCTCGTCTTGAACAACTTAACTTAGGTCATCTCCCTAGGGGGAGAATCGATCCACTCTAAAACGTAATCCCAATTGATTCAGGTCTGGGGTTGAAGTTAACCTTGACGTTGCTTATGTTTTGGGTTAGAACAGATCACCATTACCCGACCTTTACGGCGGATAACTCGGCATTTCTCACACATTTTCCGGACGGATGCTCGGACTTTCATGCCCTATTTTTGAATGTCTACAAATATAACATCTTATCAGTTTTACTTCGGTTTTGTCAAATCAGACGAGGGAGATCTAAATTCCTCTATTTCTTACGCAATCGATAGGTGATTCTCCCTTTGGTTAAATCATAGGGAGTTAATTCAACTTTCACGCGATCGCCCGGCAGAATTTTGATATAGTTCCGACGGATTTTGCCCGAAATATGAGCTAATACATTAAACCCGTTATCCAAGTCCACCCGAAACATGGCATTAGGCAAGGATTCCGTAACTTGCCCTTCCATTTCAATTAAATCTTGTTTAGCCAATGTAATCTATCCTCAATTCAACAGGTTTTTAGTACAGGAATCTACGTCCCATGACTATGCCCCGAAAACAGAGTTTTCGGGGTCTTTACATATCTTATCAAATTTTTTTTGTCAAACTCTATCTTGTTATCGGTTAACTAACCACTAATGTCCCGTTGTCAAAGCATGTTGTAAATCCTGAGTTACCTTCTCGACGGGCTGATTTCCCCGAATCCGCCTCAGTTTACCTCGAGCGCCATAGAAATCAATCAAAGGTTGAGTCTCCTCTTGATAAACATCTAATCGATGGCGAATCGTCTCAGCTGTATCATCAGCCCGTCCTCTCAACAAAAGCCGCTCAATTAAAATTGCGTCTGGCACTTCTAAAAAAATGGCATAATCACAATCTCTATTTTTGGCATACAACATTTGCTGAAATGTCTCCGCCTGGGAACTGTTACGGGGAAAACCATCTAAAATCCACCCATTCTGGGCATCTTCTTGACTTAACCGCTCCTCCACTAAATCGAAGACTAACTGATCGGGAACTAAAGACCCTTGATCCATATAATACTTAGCTTTTAATCCCAAATCAGTCTTGTTCGCCACACTATTACGGAGAATTTCCCCAGTAGAAATATGGGGGATTTTCTCTCGTTTTGAGAGTTCTGCGGCTTGGGTTCCCTTCCCAGAACCTGGGGGGCCAATAAAAATCAACCTTGACATGACACTACTGTTTCACCATCCCTTCATAACGTTGAGAAATCACATAGGTTTGAATTTGCTTCGCGGTGTCAATCGCCACCCCAACTAAAATCAGTAGGGAGGTTGCGCCTAATCCTTGAAATGTTGGGACGCGGGTCAAGCCTTCAACCACTGTAGGCACAATAGCCACAATGCCTAAAAACACAGCTCCTAAGAACGTCAACCGATTCAGAACCCGTTCGATATACTCACTCGTTGCTTTTCCAGGACGAATGCCAGGGATACTCGAACCCATTTTTTTCAGGTTTTGAGCCACATCCACAGGATTCATAATCAAGGAAGCATAGAAATAGCTAAAAAACAGAATCATGGTCAAGTAGAACGGAATATATAACGCGCCTCCTGGACTCAGATATTGAACTACACTAACAATCGCTGAACTGCCCGTTAACTCAGCCAAAGTTACCGGTAAAATCAAGACCGCGGAAGCAAAAATAATAGGCATTACTCCACCTTGATTTAATCGCAAGGGAAGATAGCTACTTTTTTCCAAATACAGTTTTCGACCCACTTGACGGCGAGCGGAGATAATGGGGATTCGGCGTGTTCCTTCCTGAACAAACACAATACCGACAATCATCACTAGAAAGACCATGACCAAAATCACGGTGCGTCCAACAATGCTGCTATCTCCACTAGAGGCTAACTCGATGGTTTGGCCAATGGATCGGGGTAACGTAGAAACAATATTGACAAAAATCAATAACGACGCACCGTTGCCGATACCTCGTTCAGTAATCACTTCTCCAAACCACATGACTAACATGGAACCAGCACTTAAGGCTAAAACGGTTTGGATCACAAAAGTTGGCCCTGGATTTAAGGCCACTCCAGGAGCGCTATTTAACCATAACCCAATCCCCACACTCTGAAGGATGCACCATCCTAGGGCAACATAGCGGGTGACTTGGGAGAGTTTACGCCGTCCGGCTTCTCCCTCATTTTTCTGTAAATCTTCCAATGAGGGCAGAGCAGCAGTGAGTAATTGGATAATGATGGAGGCATTAATAAAGGGAAGGATACCCAGGGCAAAAACACCCAGTTGAGAAATCCCACCACCGGAAAATAGGTCTAATAATCCAATAACTGGACTGCCTTCAATATTGCGGCTAAATTGTTGTCGGTCAATGCCAATGACGGGGATATAAACCCCTAATCTAGCCAAAATTAATAAGCCCAGAGTGACGAGCAACCGACCTCTAAGGCCGGCTGCTTGAGCCATCTGGATAAACGTTTCTTGAGCGCTTGGGGTTTTGTCTCGACTAACGGTCATTAAGGGATACCTCGATGACGACGGTAAATAGGTGGGTGAACATTGGCAATTTCCAACTGAATGGTCTTAGGCGATGAAGCTTTTTCCTTGCGCTTCTTGCCTTTTGCCTAGCGCATTTCGGATTTTCTCCGACAGGTTCATGTCGGCGACAGCCGAAACATGCCCGCGAAGCGAAAAGCGCCTTATTCTAAAACCTGGCAACTCCCTCCAGCGCCTTCGAGTTTAGTGCGAGCATTAGCGGTAAATTGAGCTGCTTTCACTTGCAGAGCTACGCTAATTTCTCCATCTCCTAAGATTTTTAAGGGGCCGTCATTGGTGGTTACAATTCCTGCGTCCATCAATGAGTCTAAAGTCACTTCAGTATTAGCTGGGAGAGAAGCCAGTTGACGAATGTTAACCGTAGTGTACTGTTGTTTGTTAATAACTGTAAAGTGCTTCAGTTTGGGTACACGGCGATACAGGGGCATTTGTCCCCCTTCAAACCCAGGACGAGTTCCACGACCGGAACGAGACTTTTGTCCCCGCATTCCAAAGCCGCAACTGGCACCCTGACCTGCCGAGATTCCCCGACCGACGCGACGGCGGCGTTTACGGGAACCTTTTTGAGGTGCAACATCTTCTAATCTCATGGTATTTATCCTTGCGCTTACCGGTTTACTCTCTGGTTAGTCCCTTCTTGGGCGCTAGACATAAAGTTTTTCGATCTCAATGCCCCGTTCTTGGGCTACATCCGCAAAGGTACGGAGGCTAGACAAGGCATCAACGGCTGCCCTGGCATTATTGAGTGGGTTATTGGAACCGAGTTGTTTGGCTAGAGCATTCTGAACTCCTGCCAGTTCTAGCACAGTACGCACTGAACCCCCAGCAATTACCCCAGTACCGGGAGCGGCTGGACGCATCATCACTCTAGCGCCGGTGGCTTCTCCGGTGGATGGATGAGGCAAAGAGTTAGATTTGGTTAGGGGTACGGTAATCAGATGTTTTTTGGCATCAGCGACTCCTTTTTTTACTGCTCCAATGACATCGCTGGCTTTACCCACGCCTACACCGACTTGCCCGCGCTCATTGCCGACAACAACGATCGCCCGGAAGCTTAATTTTTTACCCCCTTTGACCACCTTGGTCACCCGGCGGATTTGCACCACCCGCTCTTGCCATTCACTTTCTTTTTCTCGATTGCGGTTGGCTTTGCGAGATTTGCCTTTCTTTTCTTTTTCTTCCATGGTTTTTGTGGGTTTATGCTAAAAGTCTAATCCAGCTTCACGGGCCGCATCGGCTAAGGCTTTAACGCGGCCATGGTACAAATTTCCACCTCGGTCGAACACCACTTTGGAAACTCCTTTATTTATGGCTCGTTCGGCGATCGCCTTACCCACTTGGGCAGACGCTTCACAAGTCCTCCCCGCAGCGTTCAATGCAGATTTGATTTCTGATTCCATTGTGGAAGCTGCCGCCAGGGTATGATGTTGGGTATCATCAATGACCTGAGCATAGATATGCTGATTGGAGCGGAACACCGCTAACCGGGGACGCTCAGTTGTTCCGCTGACTGACTTGCGAATGCGATTGTGTCTACGCTGCCGAAATTCTTGTCTGGTTCGTTTCATGGTTATTTCTTACCTGCCTTACCCGCTTTACGTCTGACGATTTCGCCCTGATAGCGAATGCCTTTACCCTTATAGACTTCGGGAGGACGAACATCGCGAATTTTGGCGGCAGTATTGCCCACCACTTCTTTATCGATGCCGCTAATCACCACAAAAGTGCCTTGATTAACTGCTTTGCCGGTATTATCGACCACAGCAAAATTGATCCCGTCTGGAGGGTCAACATCTACGGGTTTGCTATATCCCACATTTAAGGTTAAGGCTTTGCCCTTGGCTTGGGCCCGATAGCCTACCCCTTGCAGTTCCAGGCGTTTTTCAAAGCCCTTGGATACCCCTTCCACCATATTGAAGACGAGGGTACGGCATAGACCATGAGCCGCCCGACATTTACGGGAGTCATTGCGCCGCTTCACAATTAAGGTATCGTTGTCTTGTTCAATCGTGACTTCTGAAGGCAAGATGCGCTCTAGCTGTCCTTTTGGCCCTTTGACAGAGACTTGTTGACCATTAAGGGTAACCGTTACTTTGTCAGGAATATTAATAGGACGTTTACCAATTCGAGACATAATCTTTTACTTGTTGTCCTTGTTCATGGGTCTAATCATTGATGCTTGCTCTGGAGCAATCGTCAATTCAAAGCTACCAAACATAGCAAAGCACTTCACCACCAATACCTTGGCGACGGGCTTCACGGTCAGTCATAATGCCATGGGAGGTCGAAATAATGGCAATTCCAATCCCACCTAAAACGCGGGGGAGTTCCTTGCGATTTTTATAAACCCTCAGACCGGGACGACTGACCCGTTCGAGTTTGCTGATAATTGGGCTTCGGTTTTTGCCTTTATATTTGAGGGCAATCCGGAGCTGGGTTTTGACTCCTTCCCCCACATTCTCAAAATCGGAAACAAAGCCTTCATCTTTTAAGACTTGGGCAATACTCCGGGTGAGTTTAGTGGATGGAACTTGAGTGGTTTGATGCCGCGCTAAGTTCGCATTGCGAAGGCGCGTGAGCATATCCGCGATCGTGTCGTTTACGGCCATCGTTTACTCTCTCGATAAAACTCCTTTAGTTTTCCCGGAAAGGCATTCCCATTTCCCGCAGTAAGGCGCGTCCTTCTTCATCGGATTGAGCGGTTGTAGTAATAGCAACATCCATCCCTCGAATTTGGTCAATTTTGTCATATTCTATTTCGGGGAAAATGAGCTGCTCCCGCAGACCGAGATTATAGTTCCCGCGTCCATCGAAACTCTTGGGGCTAACGCCTCGAAAGTCCCGAATACGGGGCAGAGCCAAGTTCATTAATCGGTCTAGGAACGCATACATGCGATCGCTGCGTAGGGTGACCATGATACCAATGGGCATTCCTTTCCGAATTTTGAATCCGGCGATCGCCTTTTTCGCACGAGTCACTACCGGTTTTTGTCCAGTAATGATCGACAATTCCTTTTGGGAGGCTTCTAGAGATTTGGCATTTTGAGATGCTTCTCCAAGTCCTCGGTTAATGGTTACTTTTTCGATTTTGGGTACTTGATGAATATTCGTGTACCCAAATTGCTCCATCAGTTTGGGAACAATTTTTTCTTGATATCGGGTTTTAAGGGGTTGTACCATAGCGATTTCCTGCCAACTTAATCAATGATTTCCCCAGTTTTTTTGAGCATCCGTACCTTCTTTCCGTCTTCATTAACGGTATAGGAAACACGAGATGCTACTTTTTCTTTGCTGGAATAGAGCATTACATTCGAGCTATGGATGGGAGCTTCAAAGGTCTTGATTTGTCCCGATTCTCCTTCTTGTCTGGGTTTAACGTGCTTGGTTCTAATATTCACGTTTTGAACCACGACTTTACTGAGTTTGGGCAGCGCCTCAAGCACTTCTCCAACTTTTCCCTTATCCTTGCCCGCAATCACTTGCACGGTATCGCCTTTTTTGACATGCATTTTTGTCGCAAGTGATTTCTGTTTTACGGCTTTAGCCATTACAGAACCTCCGGTGCTAGGGATACGATTTTCGTGTAATTCTTATCTCGCAATTCACGAGCCACTGGGCCGAATACACGGGTTCCCCTGGGGTTGCCATCTTTGTTAATAATGACGGCAGCATTATCATCAAAGCGAATACTCATGCCACTGTCGCGGCGCAATCCTTTTTTAGTTCTCACAATTACAGCGCGAACCACATCGGATTTTTTGATCGCCATATTGGGGTTGGCATCTTTGACGACGGCAACAATTTCATCGCCAATACAACCATAGGTTCGGTTGCCACCGAGAACCCGAATACACATGATCTTACGAGCGCCACTGTTATCGGCTACATTGAGATAGGATTCTTGTTGAATCATAGGTTTATTCCTGGATCAAAAAGGGAATCAACGCTCTGCATAAACAGTCACTAACGAGATTCTAGGATCTCACTAACAGTCCAACGTTTGGTTCGACTCAGGGGACGAGACTCTTTAATTAAGACGCGATCGCCTTCTTTACATTGGTTGTCTTCGTCGTGGGCTTTGTAATGCTTAGTTTTGACCACGGTTTTACCGTATTTGGGGTGGGCGCTGCGGTTTTCAATCGCTACCACCACGGTCTTCTGCATTTTATTGCTAATTACGGTACCCACTCGTTCTTTGACAGGCATAGATTATGACTCCTCTGTGTCCTCTACAGGTGTCGTCGTGTCTTGCGATTGGGTTTGAGCCAACTGCCTCTGCCTTTCAACCATCAAGAGCTGAGACTGGCGGTGTTTGAGGTGTTTGAACTGATGAGGTTTGATTTCTCCCTGGCCGGTGGCTTGCTTGAGCCGCAACTGAAATAATTCGCGTTTAATGGCTACAATCTGCTCGCCCAGTTCCTCATCGGTAAGGTTTCTCACCTCGTCAATCTTAGGTAATGGCATCTTCTCTAACCTTGGGAATCACGCACCAAAAATTTAGTCTTGATCGGAAATTTATGGGAAGCCAGACGCATGGCTTCACGGGCAATGTCTTCTGGCACACCCGCAATTTCATAAATAATCCGTCCGGGTTTGACTACGGCTACCCAATATTCTGGGTTTCCTTTCCCGGAACCCATCCGGGTTTCGGCTGGGCGCATGGTTACCGGTTTGTCAGGGAAAATGCGAATCCAAATTTTCCCACCCCGCTTGATATACCGAGTCATAGCTCGACGACCCGATTCAATTTGGCGGGAGGTAATCCAATGAGGTTCTAGGGCTTGAAGACCAAAGTCTCCAAAATTAATGACATTCCCACGGGAAGCCAACCCTTGCATTCGACCTCGGTGTTGTTTGCGAAATTTTGTTCTTCTTGGACTTAACATGACCAGAACTCAATTCAATAATGGGTCACCAATAACGATTAGTTCTCGTTGGATCGGTCTTCAAATTGGGGGCGACGGCGATTTCCTCGACGACGGTTGGGGCTTGGCCCAGGTGGGGGAGTTTCTTCTTGCCCAGGGATAATTTCTCCTTTAAAGACCCAAAGTTTAATGCCCAAGATCCCGTAAATGGTTTGAGCGGTGCGGTAAGCGTAGTCAATGTCAGCCCGGAGGGTATGCAGGGGGACTCGTCCTTCTCTGGTCCATTCTGTCCGAGCAATTTCTGCTCCATTCAGACGGCCACTAACTTGGATTTTGATCCCTTGAACCCCTGCCCGTTGGGCCCGTTGGATGGCTTGGCGCACAACCCGGCGGAAGGATACCCGACGTTCGAGTTGTTGGGCGATATATTCAGCCAGTAGACCGGCATCAGCATCGACACGGGTGACTTCGACGACGTTAATCCGAATTTGACGATTGCTATCGCCAATTTCTTTTTGCAGGTTAGTGCGTAGAGACTCAATACCTTGACCTCCTCGACCGACGACGACACCAGGACGGGCGGTATGGATTTCTAGGTCGATCTGATCGGCTTTGCGCTCAATGCGGACTTGGGAAATCCCAGCATTATTGAGTTGTTTTTCTACATATTTACGAATCTTAAAGTCTTCTTGTAAGATTCCTGGGTAATGTCTGGAATCCGCGAACCAGCGAGAACGGTGTTCTTGAGTGATTCCTAGCCGAAACCCAGTTGGGTGTATTTTTTGTCCCACAGAGTAATCCTCTCAATCAATCAACGGTTGAGCTAACTGCTAGCCGCTTCTGGGGCAACAGCTACTGTAATATGACAGGTGGGTTTACGAATTTGATAAGCCCGTCCTTGGGCCCGAGGGCGAAAGCGCTTGAGGGCTGGGCCAGCGTCAGCAAAGGCTTTGCTAATCACTAGGCTTCTAGGGTCGAGTCCCTGGTTATGTTCCGCATTCGCGACTGCCGATCGCAACACCTTTAAGATGGGTTGACAGGCACGGTAGGGCATGAATTCGAGTACGATCAGTGCATCCCGATAGGTTTTTCCCCGAATTTGGTCTAATACTCGACGGACTTTATGGGGGGACATACGGATGTACCGTGCGATCGCACGAGTTTCTACAGAAGTATCGATTGCCATCGTTTTTCTTTCATCCTGAGTCAATAAGGGGGAAACCGATTATCCCTAGGGGGAATATTAATTATCGGCGAGCTTTTTTGTCGCTCTTTGCATGGCCTCGATAGGTTCGAGTGGGAGCAAATTCTCCTAATTTATGTCCGACCATCTGTTCTGTGATAAACACGGGAACATGCTGGCGGCCATTATGAACAGCAATGGTATGGCCAATCATCTGGGGCACAATGGTGGAGGGGCGAGACCAAGTTTTAATCACTTGTTTTTCGCCTCTATCATTGAGTTTTTCAATTTTGGTTAACAGATGGTCGGCAACAAAGGGGCCTTTTTTTAAGGAACGAGCCATAAGACTTTCAAGGTTATGTAATCAGGGGAGTCAATCAAAACATTAAAAACCAAAACTAAAAACAGTCATTTTTAATTTTTAATTTTTAATTTTTAATTGATTAGGCTTGACGACCTCCGCGACCGCGCTTGGAAGTCCGACGACGACGACGTACAATCAAGCGATCGCTAGATTTATGTTTCTTCCGTGTTTTTGCACCCAAGGCTGGTTTACCCCAAGGGGTTACAGGGCCACTGCGACCGACGGGGGCCCGTCCTTCACCACCACCATGGGGGTGATCCACGGGGTTCATGACGCTGCCTCGCACTTGAGGCCGACGACCTTTCCTCCGAGTCCGTCCAGCTTTTCCTAGGGTGATATTACGAGCTTCTACGTTGCCCACTTGGCCAATGGTCGCGTAGCATTCCTTGCGCACCATCCGCACTTCTGTAGAGGGTAAACGCAGAGTTACATAGTCCCCTTCTTTGGCGACGACTTGCGCCGTAGCTCCAGCCGCGCGCACAATTTGCCCACCCCGTCCGGAGACGAGTTCAATGTTATGAACGCTGGTTCCCAAAGGCATATTACCCAAGGGCATACAGTTGCCAACTTCAATGGGAACGTTTTCACCGGAAATCACAGTTGTGCCTACGGCTAATCCTCTAGGATGGAGGATATACCGTTTTTCACCATCGGTGTAAAATAATAGGGCTAGGCGAGCGTTGCGGTTGGGATCGTACTCGATCGCCGCAACTTTGGCGGGAACGTTGAATTTATTCCGCCGGAAATCAACCAGACGATAGCGCCGTTTATGACCACCCCCCCGATGGCGACAGGTAATAACTCCTCGGTTATTCCGGCCTTTGACCCGGTGATTTTTCTTAATCAGGGATTTCTCTGGCCGATCTTTAGTGATCTCCGCAAAATCAGAGACACTCTGCTGCCGGGTACTTGAGGTATAGGGTTTGTAGGATCGAATGCCCATAACAGTTCATCAATTACACTTCTGGGAACAAGATGATCTGGTCGCCAGGGGATAGGGTAACTACGGCTCGTTTGTATTGAGCCTTATATCCCGTGAAGCGACCTACACGCCGTTTTTTACGGGGGGCGCGATAGGTGTTTACCTTGGTAACTTTGACCTCAAATAGGCTTTCGATCGCCGCCTTAATTTCCGGCTTAGTGGCCTGGGGAAGGACTTCAAAGACATATTTATTGTCTTCTAAGAGTCGGGTTCCTTTTTCGGTGACGATCGGGCGGCGGATCAGGTCAGGTAGGGCGCGATTGCCTGAAATGGTAGAATTACTCACCATAGACCTCCTGAATTTTTTCGAGAGCGGAACCGGTGGCTATGATTTTGTCTGCATTGAGGATGTCGTAGACGTTGAGTTGCTCGGCAAGAATTAATCGCAGTCTGGGGACATTGCGAGCAGACAAATAGAGGTTTTCATGGCGTTCGGGGATGATAAGCAGCACTTTGTCGGTCTCTGCTGCTCCCCAACGGGCAATCGCCCCTAGGAGTTCTTTGGTTTTGGGCCGAGCCAGGTTGTCACCAATTTCTTCGATCGCAATCAGGTCATCGGTTCTGCCCATTAAGGCTGTGGTTAAGGCCAAGCGCCGCTCTTTACGGTTCATCTTGGTTTCGTAACTTCTGGGCTTGGGCCCGAAGATCACCCCACCCCCTCGCCACAGGGGAGAACGGATAGAACCCGCACGAGCGCGACCGGTTCCTTTTTGCCGCCAAGGTTTGCGTCCGCCCCCTCTAACTTCGGCGCGGGTTTTGCTGCAAGCGGTTCCTTGGCGTGCATTATTGAGTTGACGCACGAGGGCACGGTGGACAATATGAGCGCTCGTCTCTTCTTTGGCGACCTTGAGTTCAAGGTTGGCTTCGCCCACCTCTGACCCTTGCCAGTCTTTCCTTACGCAACTAACCATAGTTTCGATTTTCCTTTTCTACTTGCTTTGATCCCTTAGTATAGAGAGGGTTTCTTTCTGTGTGGATCAGCCGCCCACTTGATTGGTTGGAGCGATACTCAGGAGCGTTCCGGGTTTGCCTGGAACTGAACCTTTAATCAGCAGTAGGTTGCGATCGGTATCTACCCGCACGACTTGCAGTTTGCGAATCGTGATTTGGGCATTGCCTTTACGTCCTGCCATTTTTTTCCCTGGGTAAATTCGTCCAGGGGTGGTTCCTGCTCCGGTCGATCCCGGAAGGCGGTGGTTTTTTGAACCGTGGGACATCGGCCCCCGGCGGAAGTTATGGCGCTTTTGGTAACCGGCGAACCCGCGACCGATACTTTTACCAATGACATCAACCAGTTGACCTTCTGTGAAGAGGTCAGCTTTGAGTTCTTGACCGAGTTCATAGCTGCTGACGGTATCGCTGCGATATTCTCGCAGATGCCGCAGTCCAGTTTCCCCTGCCACAGCGCCCGATTTCTCTAAGTGCCCAACTTCTGGACGGTTGAGCCGCTTTTTCGGTACAGCATCATAGCCCAGTTGGATGGCACTATAGCCATCGGTTTCTGGAGTTTTGATTTGGGTTACGGTGCATGGTCCAGCTTGGACAACGGTGACCGGAATGGCGATTCCTTCTTCCATGTCAAAGATTTGGGTCATGCCGAGTTTGGTTCCGAGAATACCTACAGACACAGGTTGGGTAGTCTCCTTTTTGTTTACAGACAACAATCAAGCCACATCTTTATGGGATAGGCCGGATCTATAATTTTCCCTAAGTATTACTCAGACAAATACCGGTCTCACTTCAACAGCAAGACTCAGGCAGTTGGCTGAATTATTTAGATTCGTATTAAGGCTAATGCCCTTAATACTTTAGACAACCAAGTTTTGAATTACTGGTTACCCTTATCTATAGCACCTGGACTTAAGCACACTAAGGCTCAGTATCCTTATGGCGACTGGGGTCTCCGCTAGAGGGTCTCACGAAAAGTAAGCAACCTTATTTTTGGCGACAATATACCACTATAGAGCATCTGGCGGTGTTTGTCTATAGGGTGGGGATAATTTTTGGGGAGTGTGTGAGGAGGCGATCGCTATTTCTTCCATTCCGATTCTTCCATTGCGATCTGACAAACCAAGCTGTCCCAATTATTGCTAAATCTCTTATCCCTACAGTTAATAGAATAATGTTGGTGGCTCTAGAACGGCTATCGATTCCCAAATTTGTGGTGATGAGTTCCGCCTAAGCTGTTTCCAGGTTTTCCCATAGTTTATGGGCCCTCACGGTTATGGTGTATTTTTGGTATTGGATATCTTTTAATCCCATAGCATAAGTTGAGGAAATTGATTAACCCTGCAATTAATTCTGGCTGTTTCAATAAGGTTTGGTAGCTGTGGTATCAGACTTCTTCTAGCTGATCGAGATTCTCAATTGACATCCTCCCCGGTCT
>DDLS01000208.1 GCA_002340255.1 Cyanobacteria bacterium UBA2566 | reverse complement strand
TTTGATAGCCAGGAAGTGTTGGAGTCATGAGGTTGGAGCTTTTTTGATGTTCTCTTATGGTAATGGTAGATATTTTATTGGCTTCCAATACCCGATCGCGATCGCAACTGAGCTGCGATCGCGATCTCATCTTTGGGGTATGGTATGCAATCTAGAATCGACGGGCTAGTTGCCGATGGGTATGGAGATCTCCAACTCAGTGCCTTTGCCCAATTGAGAAGTACAGGTAATCTTACCGCCATGTTTTTGGGTGATGATTGATTTAGCGATCGCCATCCCTAACCCCGTTCCTTTACCCACTGCTTTAGTCGTAAATCCTTGCTCGAAGATCCGTTCTCTCACCTCTTCTGGCATCCCCATGCCATTATCGGCAATGCGAATGGTGACCTCTTCTGCCGTTGCTGAGGTAGTAATCTTAATCTGATTGGCAATCTCATCAAAACTGCGTCCCTGGTTACCCTCATCTAGGGCATCAATAGCATTAGCAATCAGATTCATAAACACTTGGTTGAGTTGTCCTGGAAAACATTGCACTTGTGGCAATTGTCCATAGTCTTTGACAATTTCAATCGCTGGACGCTCCTCGTTGGCTTTCAGGCGATGTTTGAGAATCAGCAAAGTGCTCTCGAGACCTTCATGCAAGTTAAATGGGACTTTATACTCCTTATCTGTGCGCGAAAAGGTTCGTAAAGAATTGCTGATGTGCCTGATGCGATCAGTTCCTTCTTGCATTGAAGAAATCAGTTGCGGTAAGTCTTCTCTAAGAAACTCTAAATCTATCGCTTCGATTTCTTCTTCGATCGCTTCACTTGGCTGTGGATATTCTTTCTGATAAAGGTTCACCAGTCCGAATAAGTCTTGCACATAATCTCGCGCTGGGTCTATATTTCCAGCAATAAATCCCACGGGATTATTAATTTCGTGGGCTACTCCTGCCACTAGATTGCCCAAGGCTGACATTTTTTCACTTTGTACCAGTTGCAGTTGGGCTTGTTGTAAGTCTTTGAGTGCCTGTTGTGCTTGTTCGTAGAGACGGGCATTTTCTAGGGAGATCGCTGCTTGGGAACAGAGCATATTCAGAACTTCCAGGCGATCGCCCGTAAAAGCTCCCACAGCCAGATGGTTTTCCAGATAGAGGATGCCGATCAGCTTGCCTTGATTCAAGATCGGGACGCACAGGAAACTTTTCGGTTGTCCTTGCAGCAGATAGGGGTCTGCTGCAAACTGGGTATCGTCAGGGAAATCGTTAATAATAATTGCTTCTTGGCTGCGTTTAACTTTATTAATGACGCTTGTCGGAATCTCTCTCTCGTCTGCTACCTCTGTTGAACGCAAATTGCCACCTTCTTGTGAGTATCGGGCTACAATCTGCCAACCATAAGTTTGCTGTAGTAGCAGAATAGCGCCCGAGGCTCCAGCATTTTCCATCGCTGCTTTCATCAAAGCCGAGACCAGTTTGTCCAAGTGAATTTCGCTCGATAGAGACTGAGACGCTTTCATGACTGTTGCCCAATCGAGCATTGAGCCAATCGTGCTGCTACTCGAACCCGCCGTTTGCGTCAAGGTAGAAGTAGCGATTTCACCGCTGTGTAAATGCAAGCGGGGCTGTTGCAGAATGGAGGAAAGCAGTTGGGGATACTTTTCTTCGAGTTGGTCGGTCTTGGCTTTAGCGCCCCAACGGGCGTAGCAGTAGTAGGCATCAGTCATATAGACCCCAGCGATTTTTTCCTTGCCCCAGTCCAGGTAAAATTTGGCCGCCAGTTCGTTAGCTAGGGCTTCTTCGTGTACGTACTCGTTTTCTTTGGCTCCCGCTATGGCGCGATCGTACAGAGCGATCGCCTCAGTATAGTCTCTCAATAGCCTTAATTTTTCTGCCTCAATGAGCGCGTCGTTATGCTGGAAATTCCCAGGACAATGTTTGACCCACAACTTCAAATTGTCTTGACTAGCTTGGAGCTGCTCCAAACCTCGCAGTTTCTCATCTTCTCCTTCAAGGTTGGCTAAGTCAGCGATCGCTGACAAGATGTAATAGAAATCATTACGGGCAACACAAAACATTCCGGCCACCGTTGCCTCATATTTTTTGGCTTCCCATGAATAAGTCAACGCACTTGCATAATCGCCCAACAGATAAGCTAACATGGCTTTACCGAAATTCGCCCAAAATAAAAGGGTGAAATTCTGAGTTTCCTGGAAAACCGGAAACATTTTATGTTCGTCAAATAATTCACCAACCAGCAGATCTGCTGACTCTTGATATTCCCCTAAAAAATTCAAAAGAATTTGTCCCCAAATCTTGGTTCCATTAAACTGAAAATCCTGCTTCATCTGTCCCACAAAGCTCATGTAAGCCTGCTGGCGAGGGCGCAAAATTTGCAAATTCTCTCCAATTAAAAAACGTATAAAACAAGAAGATAAAGCACAATAACAAGCATATTCAATATCTCCGGCTTCTAGACCCGCTTCAATACCTTGCTGTAAAGCCGGAATGGCCATCCCGGGATAATCTTTCCAGTGGCGTGTAAATACATTAAACAGCAGACACACTTTCGAGCTAAATTGGATGTCTGCAAATTGCTCTAGAATTTGTAATGCGGTCTGGCCAAATTGATAACCCCGTTCGATATCAACTCGACTGGCAGAGAGTAACATTCCATAGAGGGAATAGCCAAAAGCAGATTGTGGTGAATTGCCGCCCTCGGATGCCAACTGTACCATTGTAGTGATGACTTTAGGCATCAAAGCGGGATTGGCAATATACGCGGCCGACCATAAACCCCCTAAAATTCGCATACCTGCAAGCTGGGCTGGATCGGTCATGGTTGGCAAGTTCTGAAAGTATTCTAGGCTCCGATTCGCAGAGAGGGTATCTACCAGTTCGATATCGAGCATATTCAAGACTTTGAGGCCGATATCGATAGCTTCTTGCATTTTGTTTCGCCCCAAATTCATCTGCATTTGGATTTCGTAAACCCGAGCTTTTTCAGGCAAACTTTTAGCATGTTCGACGACTATGTCTACTAGAGAGTCGGTTTGGTCATAGTCGCCGTTGAAGTAGGCGGCTTCTGCAGCCGCTTCGTGAAGATGAAGGGTGAGAGTATATTGAGACTGCCAGCTATTGCTGGCCAGCAAGGACAGTCCTGTGGTCAGGTAGTTGTTGGCAGCGACATAAGCGGTTGAGTCTTTGGCTTTTTTCCCTGCAATTAAATTCAATTGAGCCAGTTCATTGCGTTCATTTTGGTGGGTAATTAAATCGATTCCATAGTTTAATTGGCCAACTAGATCGAAAATTTTCTCAGCTCGCTCTTCTGGGGTAATCTTTTGCAGCAGCAGCTGTCCGATGTGGTAGTGGGTGATTGGTTTGCGATCCTCTGTAATCAGGGAATAGGCAGCTTGTTGAACGCGATCGTGCAGAAATTTATAGCTTACCGAGATATCATCATTCGGTGTTCTTTCATCCTGATTCGCCTCTTGGAAAAACTTATACATCTCGCCCAAGGGCAGAACCAATCCCTCTTGCAGTGCTTTCCACAAGGAAGTTGCCACTTCAATCTGCTCGAGTTCGCTGAAAATGGCCAAAGTTTCCAAGTCAAATTGGTTGCCAATACAGGCAGCTAACTTCAAAATCTCCTGAGTTGCTTCTGGCAACTTGTGCAGCCGAGTTGCCATGAATTCAACAATATCATCAGTCAATGCCAACTGCCGTACTCTCGTCAGGTCGCATTGCCAATAACCCAGATCGCGATCAAAGGCAATGAACCCATCTTCGTGCAATCCCTTCAGAAACTGGGTGGCAAAAAAGGGATTTCCTTGAGTCTTTTGATAGATTAATTCCGTTAAAGGCCGAGCCAGTTCTTGAGTGCAACTTAGAGTATCTGCGACCAAGCCATTCAGACCGGTTTCGCTTAAAGGCGCGAGGGTTATGGTATTTATCCTCGCTCCTGACTTGCCAATTTCTTCTAGAGTCAGCATCAACGGGTGGGCGGGATATACTTCATTATCTCGATAGGCTCCTAGCAAAAGTAGATAGCCTATCTCGTTCTCGCCCATGAGTAGTTGCATCAAGTTCAGAGAGGCCGAATCTGCCCATTGAAGGTCATCTAGGAAAATGACTAAGGGATGCTCTTTGGTGGTAAAAACTTGAATAAATTTCTGAAATAATAAATTAAACCGATTTTGCGCTGCATTGCCTGAGAGTTCGGGAACCGAGGGCTGTTTGCCAATCAGTCGCTCTAACTCGGGAATTACCTCAATAATCACTTGCCCATTTTCTCCCAAGGCGGCAAGAATTTTGTTCTGCCACTGGGCTAACTGAGTATCTGATTCTGCTAAGAGCTGTTGCATTAAATCCCGAAATGCGATCACTAAAGCGCTAAAGGGAATATTGCGGTTGAATTGGTCGAATTTTCCTTTGATAAAATAGCCCCGCTGACGGACTATGGGTTTGTGTACTTCGTTGACTACTGCGGTTTTACCAATGCCGGAAAACCCGGCAACGAGCATCATTTCTGTCTGTCCTTGGGCTACCCGCTCGAATGCTGCCAGTAAGGTCT
>DDLS01000155.1 GCA_002340255.1 Cyanobacteria bacterium UBA2566 | reverse complement strand
TAGCAGCGCGAAGCGCTGTAAGCGCAATATCATGGAGAAATAGTATTAGCTTCTAAGGTTTCAAGCTGCACCTCGTAGAAGAGATACAGCGCTTCGCGCTGTCATGAGGTACAATAACAACAATGAGCAAACCCTATTCTTAAATGTTTAGGATTAATTAAGTCAAGGGCTACCGCCCCTGGCCATAGTTTAGGAACGAGAAAATGGTCAATAAATACCTTAAACGCGGCGGTATCTAAAGAGCCATCAATGGTCATCAAAGCTAAAACTTTATCCTGAGTAATTGCCCCAACTAAGGTAACTTTTGACCCCCGGTAAAACGGTTTCATTTCTCTGACTCTTGTCCCTTTCTCCGACCGTCCATAAGGGCGGCTTCCCCCTAGAAGAATACCCGTTTCATCTATGAAAACTAGGTTTTTCGGCTCTAGATCTCTCACTTGCTCCCAATACTCTATTCTCAGTTTTTGTACTCTTTCTGTCCCCGCTTGAGTGCTATACCTCGTTTTTTTTTACGAGATAATCCCAGTTGATTTAAGCAACGCCACATCGCTGTGGGACTTACCCAATTTCCGGTCAGTTGTGCAAATAATTCACACAGCTCCGCTAACCTAGCGTCTTTATGTTCTGCGACTAACCCTTTGACTTGTTCTTTAGCTTTCTCATTATTCAGATAACTTAACTGAGGCTTCCCTGGGCGTTTCGGCTCTACATTCCCCTCTGTTTTTTGTTGCTTTACTAATTTTTGCACTAGGCTTTTACTTACCGAAAACCTCTCTGCTACTTTTCTAATTGACGAGTTTTCGATTAAATGAGCTTTGACTATTTTTTCTCGTAAATCTACTGAATATGCTTGCATTACCTCTTCTTTCCTTTCTTATCTCTTCATTTTATATTGTACCCCATTACAGCGCGAAGCGCTGTAAATGCTATAGTAATGATTAGGGTTAATTGTTAATTTCAGAAACCTAACCGTAATGATGACTGAAAATTCCTAAGCCATTATGAACTCTAGCGGCAGTCGAAGGGGGACGGTTAATCATTTGTCCGCCGAGGATCAAACTGGTGGAACTACCGCCATCTAAGTTTAAGGCGTGAATGGCTCCAAGTTTTTGCATGAGTTCGGCAGTTTCGGTTAAGCTGGCTCCTAATCCACCGATACGGTTATGGATGGTGACGAGTATCAATTCACCAGAGTTAGTAATTCCGAAAACACTGCGAATGGCAGATTGTTGGGCAAAGGCACGGCTAAATCCTTCGGCTTGAGCATCAACAACAATTTGTTGATTTTTGATCAGTAAGGGACCGCCACCGATAATATGGGGAAAGGAGTTAAAGTTAGAGGGATTAGTGGTACTTTCTAAGGTTATGGTTGTGCCGGGCATTAGGCTGGCTTTGGCGCTAGAGAGCGATCGCAAAACCAATAAATATCCCGTATCAGGAATATCCGTAACTTCCGCATTTTCTACATGACGAGTAACTCGGTTATTCTCAACAACGATAATCACTTCTCCGGCGGTTAAAGGCGTATAACTCTTGCCCCATTGGGGTGTAAAGCGAGAAATTCCTCCTTTAACATAGCCACTGTTGAGAACAACCAAGGGAAATTGTCCACCAGTTGATGTAGTAATTACTTCTTCTAGGGTGAGGCGGTCAATGGCAGTGCTACCTTGATTATCCCAGGCGATCGCCCCCCGATTCAAGATCGGGCCAGAATACCAGGTTCCGTGCCAACGAATTGCCCCCAAAGGTAATCGGTTATTGCGGTTAAAAAATCCAGCATTAATGGCAGCTAGAGTTTTACAAAATTCCCCCATTTTTAATAACGGGGTGGTACCTTCCATGGTGTGAGAGTAAGTCCAAATGGGTTCTAAATTCAGTTTCGGTGTTTGATTTGGAGACAGCGTTAAGGACGTAATCGGAAAACGATCGGAACCTAAGGATACATATTCTTCTTTCCAGCGCAGTCCCGGCAACCAAAGAATATTTCGGTTGCGAGGAATATCGGGGCGAATCTCCAGAATTAAGGTATAGGGATTGGTTTGAGTAATGGCTTTTACGGAGAGTCCAGGAGGAAGATTCCCTTGAATTAAAAGATGCTGGGGATCGGCTGTTATTGTCGGGCGTAACGGTTGGGACGTATCGGCAATGACTTCTCCTTCATTCACTTCTTCGGAAGAAGGTCGAGTGCTTTCAGGCGTAACGGTTGAGGGGTTTTGATAGTCATCTAAAATACTTTGTTTAATCGCCGCATCCAGGGTAACTTGCCAATCAAACGTATCTTGTCGGAGTTGATAGGGAGTGGGTTCAGTGAGGTTAATTTTCAGACGCAAACCGATCGCGCGATCGCCCTCAAAGAGGTTTTCTATTTGTATCCCAGTAACGTTTGTCATCGGCTTCGCGATCGCCAACGTATCCCCGTTCACTGACATTGTTAACGACTGCTGTTTTCGCCAGTTTGTAATCTCCAGATGACGATAATGGTTATGACGTTGCACGGGGAGAGCAATGGGGAGAGAAAACCATTGAACCGGTTGTTGACTCGGGTTTTCCGTATTCAACAAGTCAATTCCCATACCCTGAATCAAACCCGCATCGGCGATCGCCGTTCGCGCCAATAAACCATTACTCCATTGATTCCAGGTTGCCGCACGGGTTTTTCCATTAATGGAAATCCGGGTTCCTTCCCGAATCGGGCCAGCCGGAAACACTTGTAAAATATAGTCTGAGGGAATCGCTTCCACTTTACCCAACAGCAGTAAAGATTGATAGAAAAACGCCGCCACTTCTGCACGAGTTGCATCCTGGTTGGGGTGGAAAACCATCAGATCCGGATAGTTCACCACCAGGTTAGCGCGGGTTGCTAAATGCAGCGCATCCCGACCATATTGGGGCACACTGGAGGCATCTTCATAAATGTCTTCGAGGGGAGCAAGAGGTTGATTTCGATCGACCAGGGTATGAACCCGCAACCCACTGACTAAAGAGACGATAATCTGAATCCGGGTAACATTGGCTTGGGGTCGAAATCGACGACCTGGAAAGCCCGATATAAAGTTGGTCTCGTAAGCCCAAATGATGGCTTGAGTCGCCCAAAAATTCGCTCCAACGTCGATAAACGGCGTGTAGGGTCTTTTTTGGGGTTGTTGTAGGGCAGCTTGGAGTATAACGGCATATTCAGCGCGAGTCATGGGGCGATCGGGCCGAAATGTCCCGTCAGGGAATCCATTGACAATGCGGCGATCGCGCAATGCTTGGATAAAGGGGAATGCCCAATGATTGAGGGTATCGGGAAAGGAAGACATCGTTCAATTAAAAATTAAAAATGATTATAACGGACTAGCCGAACAGGATATGATTGCCAATCTAATTTTATCAATGTTGATCGCCGTGGGTTTGGCCATACTGGGCATTTGGTTTGCAGGACTCCCCGGTTATTTTATTGTCTGGCTCTCCCAACCTTTTATCCGGTTTTGTTTTGGTCAAAAGTCCCTATCTAATTTGAATGCTCAACAAAGTTTTGCCGCCGTTTTTCTGGTATCTTTGTTTTGGGGATTTAATGTTCTTCCGGGGTATTTAGTCGCCTTTGTTTGGTTAAAAGAATATACTTTGATCAGTCAAATTCCAATTTTTGTGGGTGTGGTGTATATCGGCAGTATGATCGTTGCTCTGCTAACTTATGGATGGGTTTTAGGGAAATAGACAGCACTTTAGGCTATTGTAGACATGAAAGGTGCTGCTCAGGAGTCAGGTATCTTGATAACAGTGAGGAGAGTTTGTTAAAATCAGATCGACTTTCACGTTCTATGCAGACAGAGGTTGTTATATGACGATTATTCTTGAGAATCTTGAGCCAGAAATATTAGAAAAACTCCAAAACAAAGCCATTTCTCATGGTCGAACCGTGACCGAAGAAATTAAGGTTATTTTAACCGAAGAGTTGGTTAGAGATAATGAGCAGAACCTCACAAAAAAGATGGATCAATCAGAATGGCATAAATTTACCCCTCTTCTGTCACTCTGGGAAATTCGTACGAATTTCCGTCATTACAGCCCGCGATCGTTAACGAAGGAATCAGGGTTTCACGCCCCTTTATCCGAAAGTGACAGAAGAGGGTTACAGCGCGAAGCGCTGCTATGAGGTACATTGT
>DDLS01000098.1 GCA_002340255.1 Cyanobacteria bacterium UBA2566 | reverse complement strand
AATCTTGGCGATTGCTTCCCTGCGGTCGCAATGACAACTCGAATCTATGATCAACAATGTACCTCATAGCAGCGCTTCGCGCTGTATCCCCTATGGAGAGAGACATGTACTGATCTGACTGGATTTTTGAGTTTCTGTTAGGAAAAACTGTCGCGATCGCCGATAGTGCAAGAGTTCTAGAATTCAGTCAAGACAAGTGTTGTCTCAGTTTGACAGAAGAGGGATAACATTATTTCTTCATTTTCCCGAATCACGATTTCAATTTCTTCCAGATAAGCCCAAAACAATATCATGATGGGGAATACCGCGATCGAGAAACTGTTTTATATCAAGCTTCAACACTTCTGCCCTATTCCCTATTCCCTATTCCCTGTTGCCATTTACCGCGCACTAAGCGAATTTCATCATAAGTATAGGACTCTCCCAAGGCTTCTTTAAGCAAGGTTAAAGAGACTGCACCGCGCTTTTCTAACACTTTGATAATCTTCTCTTGTCTTTCGGGTTCGACCAAGGTATCTAAATCTACGGGTTGATTTAATTCAATTAAGTCTGATAAATGCTTAATAATAGTTGTTGTTCGTAATTCTCGGCGCTCGGCAATTTCCTTAATACTGAAGCCTTCCTGATGGAGTTCTAAGGTTACCTTTTGAGTTTCTGAGGGTTCATCACTACTGGGAGGAAGAGGCGCAGGTTCTGTAAATTCTACTAATCCTTGTTCCTGACAATATTGGCAAATTTCTGCTAGAAAGCGTTCCCCATATTGCCGTAATTTATAACTACCAACTCCAGAAACTTGGGATAAGGCAGTGAGGCTTTGGGGACGGCGTTGGGCCATTTGCATGAGGGTTGAATCAGCAAAAATCACATAGGGGGGAACGCCTTGTTCATCAGCTACTTGTTTGCGGAGTTTTCTGAGGTTTTGGAATAATAATTCGGCTTCCCTTGCTAACGAGGAAACTTTTTGTTCTTGCTTGCGTTGCGGGGGAATGGCAATTAAAACTTGCCGTTGACGACGCATAACTGCCCAACTTTGGGGATTGAGCTTAAGGATACTGTAACCATCTGTGGTTTGACTGAGAAGTCCTTGATTGAGGAGCGATCGCCCCAACAATCGCCATTCATCCTTACTCCGGTCTTTTCCGATACCATGGGTCGAGAGTTTGTCATGACCATTGCGTAACACCTTCTCGCTCATGGAACCCCTCAGTATCTCAATAACATAGGTCATGCCAAAACGCTCCTTACACCGAGCGACACAAGAGAGAAATTTCATTGCCTCAACTGTCCAATCTTGGGTCGGTTTCGGGTTCAAACAGTTATCACAACCCTGGCAATTCCCCTCTAAATGTTCGCCAAAATAGCGTAAAATAATCGATCGCCGACAATCCGTTGCATCGGCATAATCAATCACCTGGCGTAACTGTTGACGGGCGATACGCTGTTCATTTTCATCTGTTTTCTGCTCGATAATCCAGTCAACTCGCTTCACATCGCCATAACTCAAAAACATCAAACACCGAGCGGCTTCCCCATCTCGTCCCGCGCGTCCTGCTTCTTGGTAGTAACTTTCTAAACTGCGGGGAATATCGTAATGCACGACAAATCGTACATCGGGTTTATTAATTCCCATACCAAAAGCAACTGTTGCTACCATAATTTGCACATCATCCCGAATAAACCGGTTTTGGTTATTTTGACGCACGCTATCTTCTAATCCCGCATGGTAGGGAAGGGCGGAAACTCCATCCTTTTGTAGACGTTGGGCCAACTCATTCACCTGCCGACGACTAAGACAATAGACAATTCCCGACCCCCCAGACTGAATCAGTTGAAACAGTTCGGCATAACTTTGGCGCGTTTTCGTCCGCACCTCATAGAAAA
Source organism: Cyanobacteria bacterium UBA2566 (assembly GCA_002340255.1). Classification (GTDB taxonomy): domain Bacteria; phylum Cyanobacteriota; class Cyanobacteriia; order Cyanobacteriales; family Desertifilaceae; genus Roseofilum. The sequence goes on along the minus strand of DDLS01000098.1, from coordinate 16,527 downwards.
GATTGGGACGGTTAAAACTGGCTACATGGACATAGGGATGCTGGAGATGCAATTGTTGCACAATATCTCGACGCACCCGGTCAGTTGCCGTAGCGGTGAGGGCAATAATAGGCACTTGGGGATACCAGCGCCGAAACTGGGCCATTTGCCGATATTCGGGGCGAAAATCATGACCCCATTCGGAGACACAATGGGCTTCATCGACGCTAAATGCGGAGATGCCGACCGTTTCTTGTATGCTGTCTAGAAAAGGCTGGAACCATTCGGCCATCAGGCGTTCGGGAGCGATGTAGAGGAGCTTAATTTTACCGTTGAGGATAGCAGTTTGTCGCGATCGCACTTCTTCAGCGCTCAAGGTACTATTTAGAAACGTAGCCCCAATCCCATTATCCTGCAACGCATCCACTTGGTCTTGCATCAGAGCAATGAGGGGAGAAACCACCAAGGTTATCCCAGAGTGTAAGAGAGCAGGAAGCTGAAAACAGAGGGATTTTCCCCCTCCTGTGGGCATAATCACCAATACATCCTGGTTTTGCAGCGTCGTTTCAATAATGTCCTTTTGACCCGGACGAAATCGATCATAACCAAAATAGTGCTTGAGGGTTTCCTCTAAGGTGGAGACTGGAGCCATAATCAACAGGGTAGAGGCGATCGATCTGATTTTAGCTTAACCAGAGCGAAGGAGGCAGGGCGATCGCCCTTTAGTCATCTGAGTGTTCCGACACCAGTCCTTCCCTAATAGAAACTCAGTTTAATTCAGTTGCGATGATTCTGCCAGGGAGTGCTTCGCCCTGTCTTACTCATTTTCCCAAACCCCCCAGGCTTCGAGTTGTTCCTTAATTAAGTCCATGGGATAAACGACTCCGGTCTCACTGATGGCTGGAGTAAACAGAGTCTCGTGTTCTGTGCTACCCTCTCCCACATGGCCTAAGATAGCGATGACTTGTCGATCTTGATTGAAAATGGGGCTGCCTGCATATCCTTGGGTTAAATTCGCCTCAATTTCAATGGGTTGAGCGTTGGTATCCAAATTTCCACTAACGGTTTGCCAAGGGTTAGCGTTGAAGGGATGGCCAATTAATTCTACGTCGCGATCGCCTAATTCGGTACTGATCTCTAACGGTTGAATCGTTTCCGGAATTCCGGCCACTTCTAAAACGACTAAATTCGTGGTAGCTTCTTCTGGGGTAATATGCATGAGTTTAGCGCTGTAGCGAGGTAGAATTTCGGCTTCTGAAGGTTGGAAAAATTCCACTTGAATCTGGTCATTTTCTAAGGAAGAAGCATGGGCTATCGCCTCTCGACTGGCGAGTACCAAGGCTCGATCCTCCATCCGTTGCACGACCCAACCCGTGCCAATATTCACACCATTGGAAATAGGGGTGATAATCCGAGCAATAGGAGCTAAAGGGGACGAGGTTTCTGGGTTCTCTGAAACCTCATTTTCATCATCTGAAGCGTTAGAGGCATCTTCTAGAGCCAATAACCGTTGGGATTCGAGCAAATTGTAGTGGGCCTGCACCCCATTCGGGTCTTGGTTGATGGCATTTTCATAGGCAGCGATCGCCTCTGCCAATTTCCCTAACTGTTGCCAAGCATAGCCCAAAGCCATATACACGCGATAATCTTCTTGTAGCTTAACGCCGACTTGGTAGACTTCCACCGCTTGTTGCCAATTTTCTTGTTGATAATAAATATCGCCCAAGGCAAAATAGGCAGAGGTTTCAAAATCATCAAGTTGTATCGCACTTTTATAGGCTTCGATCGCCTGCTCTTGCTGATTATTTTCTCGCAGGGCATTCCCTAATCCCACATAACTGGATGGATAGCGCGATCCCAGGTCAATGGCCTCATTATAAATGGCGATCGCCTCTTCCACATTGCCCAATTTCAGCAACACATCGCCCAAATCATTATAAACGGGAACAGAATCCGGCTTCAGTTTCAGAGCAATCCGAAATTGAGCGATCGCCTCCTCTAAATCCCCTAATTCAGTCAACACATTGCCCAAATTCCAATACACCCCAGGCAAATTTGGATTTAGCTCAATGGCTTGTTCATATTGAGTTTTAGCCGATTCCAACCGATCGTCTGAACGTAGGGCATTCCCCAACCCCACATAGGCAAAAGCATAATTCGGATCGACCTCGATTGCCTTCTCATAAGCCGCGATCGCCTCTTCTAGTTTATTCTGATCTCGCAAACGATTCCCCAGCCCCAAGTAGGCGGGTGCATTATTCGGATCTTGTTCAATAACCTGTCGCCAAATCTCCTCAGCCGCTTGAAAATTTCCTGCCTTCCGGGCTTCTTCTGCTTGGCGGAACAAATCCTGTAACCCTTGTCCCCAAGCTGATTGAGGACTTAACACCATGCCAACACTTAACAGCATTGCCCAGATTTTTATTAAACCACGCTCCTTTTGTTTAATCATTATGGTTATTCCCCCATTTCAATCGGCAATTATTCTCCTCTTTTAAGCCACCACTCGCCAAATTTTCACGGTATGATCGAAACTTCCCGTGGCCATGGTGTCACCGTTGGCACTGATAGCTACCCCAACCACATAATTCAAATGATCGCTAAAGGTTTGCAATAAGTTGCCCGTCTGCAAATCCCATAACTTTACTGTACAATCATCACTGGCACTGGCGAGAACCTTGTTATCTGCTGTAATGATTGCCGAAGTTACAGCCGCTGTATGCTCTGAAAGCACTTGCTCTACTTCTCCGGTTTCCAAATTCCATAAGCGAATGGTCTGGTCGCTACTTCCACTGGCTAACCGTTGACCATCCGGACTAATGGCTACCGATCGCACGCGATCGCTATGGCCAGTTAACGTATAGAGTAACTCCTTGCGGTCTAAATTCCACAACTTAATCGTTTGATCGTTGCTTCCCCCGCTAATTTTATCCCCTTGGCGACCGATCGCAATCGAACGAACTCCTCCGGCATAACCTGCTAACGTGCTGGTTAACTCTCCCGTTTTCCAATTCCACAGTTTAATCGTCTTATCCTCACTGCCTCCAGCCACAATTTGATTGTCGGGAGTAATAGCTACCGTCCACACTTCTCCAGAATAGCCCGCCAGGGTACTCATTAATTCCCCCGTTTTTAGATTCCAGACCTTAATCGAGCGATCGCTACTGCCACTCGCTAAAATTTCTCCATCGGCAGAAATCGCTATAGATAAGACTGAACCACTATGCCCCATCAGGGTTCTAGCCAGTTCCCCCGTTTCCCCATGCCAAACTTTAATCGTTTGGTCATTACTGCCACTTGCCACCCACTTGCCATCACTAGAAACGGCGATCGCCCGTACTGGGCCATCATGTTCCCCAGTATACATACAGGAAAAAAGTTGATAACTCTCCAGTTTAAAAGCTTCTAGAGCGGCTTGCGCTTTCACAGATCCACTACGTTTGAGTAATAAATAAGCCGCTCGCTTAACTGGAATAGATGGATCTTGTAGTGCTTCAATGATTAAATCTAACCCATCTGAGCCAATTTGAGATTGGGCTAATTCCAGCAACTCTTGAGTTTGGCTCAGTTCCTGTTGCAACCGCGTTTGAGTTTGTTGCAACTCCATCAGCGTTTCTCCACCATCCGTCTGATTGACTAACAACGCCTGGAGTTGGGCTGGACTAATTTCCTCTATTTGAGAATATACTTGAGACAGTTGACTTTGAAGCAGCGATCGCTCTTGGGTGGCTAACTCTAGCTGAGACTGTACTTCCCCCAGTTTGGACTGTAGCCTCACTCGCGAGGCTAATTCCCTAGCCCTAGCCCAAACCCCTTTAGCCCAGGCTAAACGTAGGCGTTCTCGTTGCAGGAGGACTTGTAGTACTTGGTTGGGAATAGACTCTGGGGTTAAATCCCAACCACAGGTTTTACAGAGTTTCGTGGTTCCTTCAATATACTCTGTACCACAAACAGGACAATTGGTCACAGACCCTCCCTCAGCGATCGGCAACAGGACAAACAGTTAAATCTTACATTCGGGGCCCATAAACCCCACCTTTGAGAAGTGAGCTTCAAAAGCCAACCTCCTCTCATTTAAAATAAAGACCTCTCATCTGGCAAGCCTTTAGGTTCCTATACAACCTGACCTTCTCACAATCCGTAGGAAAGGACACCTGGAAGAAAATCCATCTACTCCTTAGTTCATCTGTCATCCCTGTTATGGCCAATCCAGAACATTTCGCTTTACTTCATGAAGGAATAGACACTTGGAATGCTTGGCGCAAGAGTCATCCTGAAATTGTACCGGATCTCAGGGGGGCAACCTTGAAAGAAGGGAATTTTAATGGCATTAATTGGAGTGGAACCCATTTGGAAGAGGTTAATTTAAGGGGGGCATTTTTGAGTAAAGCTGATTTAAAAGGAGCGATGGTTCGCCATGCATGTCTGAGTGGAATTAATTTAAGTGATTCAGATTTAAGTTATGCTAATTTGAGTGGATCATTGCTCAATCAAGCTAATCTCAGACGGGTAAATTTGAGTTATGGGATGTTAAGACGAAGTGACTTAAGCCAATCTTTTTTCACTCAAGCTAATTTATCCCATGCTAATTTGTTTGAGAGTAATTTAATGGGTGCATTCTTGAATCAAGTTGATTTTTCTCATGCTAACTTGGTCGCTGTAGATTTAACTCAAGCGTTCTTAAATCAGGCAAATTTAACCGCAGCCGAGTTATTTCAAGCTGACTTAGAGCGAGCCTTTTTAAGTGAATCTCTGCTGTGTCGAGCTAATCTTTCTAAGGCCAATCTTTACCGCGCTGATTTAAGTGATGCCAATTTACGCGAAGCCGATTTCACCCGATCCAATGTCCAGGATGTTACTTGGAAAGGTGCGATTCTAACTCATACAGAGTTTAATCACACCAAAGGGATTCCCATACATTTGCGCTTTGATTTTAAGAATTTAGGGGCTTTGTTTCTAGATTAAGTAAAGAGGTAATTATACAATAATCTCATGAATTCCGGTACGGTCAATGGGATCGCTGTGCTAAAACTCATCATCTTCATCTTCTGCCTCAATCTTCATATTCACCATTTCTCGCCATAATGACACCACTGACTCCTCAACACCTACTGCCATTAACCCCTCTAAAACATCTCCCAACTCCACCTTCAATTCTGGAAAGGTCAACAACAACAATGCCAAATCTCGCCAGTCTGTCCCCGCCTTGGGCTTACCTCGTCGCTGATGGTAAGAAATAACCTTACTCACCACCAACTCCACGGGAGCTATGACCAATACTTGTTCAATACAACGGTGAGCCGGTAAGACTTCCACCTGCCGAATATCAACCAAATGGCGGTTTCCAGTCTTCTGCACTTGGTATAAGCGATAGCCTTGCCCTTCCTTTACCTTTCGTACCCGAACAGCAATGTAAAAGCGATCGCTCAAATATTTGCGTAACTCCTCTGCCAGTTCTGCTGCTTGTGGAGACAACATATCAATGTCCTGAGTCATGCGAGGCTCACCTACATACGCATTCACTGCCTGCGCTCCAAAAACGACTACATCTTGACGATCTCGTAAAAAATCAAATACTGCACCCTGTAATATTGCTAATGGAAAAGACTCACGATTCATAAACTCTTGAAAGCTCAAGGCATCTGCACTGAGTACCATAACACTGTGTTTACTCACTATCTTCTCAATGATAAATCCTATTACTCATTACGAGCGCTACGCGCTCCAATTTTTGATTGGAAAAATTCTTCTAAGGACTGACGCGCTAATTTTAATTCCAGTAATTCGGCATCCATTAACCGCAAACTGGCGATAAAATCATAGGGATTGCCTTGAACTTCACCGATCCAACAACCGCGATCGAACGAGAGATTAGGAATCCAGCGCTTAATAACTTCTAATGATCCTCCTTTCCCTCGTGCTTGGTAGGATTGCACATGACCTAATAATTCATCTAATGAACCACAACAAATTAAGTCACCTTGGGATAAAATGGCAATGCGATCGCACACCTGTTCCACATCCGATAAAATATGGGAGTTAAAGAACAGGGTTTTGCCTTGTTTTTTCAGGGATAAAATAATTTCACGAATCTGATAGCGGCCGATGGGATCTAACCCGGACATGGGTTCATCGAGAAAGACAACTTCTGGATCGTTGATTAAGGCTTGGGCAAACCCAATGCGCTGTTTCATTCCCTTGGAATATTGACGAAGTTGTTTATTTTTTGCCGTTTTAATATCTAATCCAACTTGCTCTAAGAGTTCGGGGATACGAGAGCGAGTAACTGTTGTGGGGATTTGAAATAAACCGGCAGTGAAGTGCAAAAATTCCCAACCTGTGAGATAATCATAATAGTAGGCGTTTTCAGGCAAATAGCCGATCCGTTGCTTGATGTGGCGATCGCCTAACGGACGACCCAACAGAACGCCCCGTCCAGAAGTAGGCTGTACAATTCCCAGTAATGTTTTCAGTAGTGTCGTTTTCCCTGCACCATTGGGGCCGAGCAAACCAAAAGTTTCGCCAGGATACACCTTCAGAGAGCAAGATTTGAGGGATTGAATTTTCTGGTTTAACCAAAACCCCGTCCGGTAAACCTTACTCAAATCGCAGGTTTCAATCACACAAGTGGTTTCTTCAGTCATAGGTCAACTCATGAGGTAATACAGCGCTTTCCGCTTCGCGGACATGACACGCGCGGCAGAAAGGTAATCGGTAATGGGTAATGGGAAAAGCGTAGTTAAACCTTTTCCTGAACGTCCCACTGTTTTGGACTGACTACCTCCCATTACCCCCATTCCTGATGACCCATTACTTTGTACCAGGGTCTAGCACTCGATCTAAATCATAAACCATTCAGTCAGACTAATCTCCCCAAGGGCAACCTTAACTGAAAAGCGATCGCCACGTTCAGCACTAAAATCGAGTTGCATAGATTTCGTCCTTCGAGAGGAGGCTTGCATGACGACCTCATCTCGATCGTCTAAAATGGATAATTGCAGATCTGGGGGTAAATGAGATTGGCTTCCCAGGGGATAGACTTGAACAGAAATATCAAATTCTTCATTCGCCATCGGATGAATACCCATGAATAATCCGATTGGCTTACCTTTGGGGTCTAATTGTAACTTTTTTCCTCGTTCACAGAGGGTAGGGGCAGAAGCGGTAGCACTGGGACTTCTAAAATTTAAGGTCAATTGGGGTTCAGAGGTTGAGAATAATTCCCTCCAAGTGCGCCAACCGGATTCAACAATGTTGTCTAACCATTGACTGAGCATCACAGGATGCAAGTGTTCCAAGAGGGTATCCAGGGGATAAAATTCAGTTAATGGGACTTCTGAGTAATAGACATGAGGTAGATATCCAATAAGTGTGGCTTCCGTAAGGTCTGAGTTGAGTTGAATGGCAATATAGGCTAGGCGATCTCCCCAAGTATCTGGAGGAATAACACACCTAGATTCTCCCGGTAAAACGGGACGACATTCGACCCGACCTTTGCCCTCAATCCATAAGTTAGCACTATTAGAAAGCGATTGTAAAATCGGGTTACTACTGTCAGAGGCTTCCCAATTAGGAGCGAGATCAAACCATTGTAAGTAGGTTTTGACCGCCTGAATGGCTAACATATTCAGATAAACCTGTTTCGCCTTACGGGGATCGGCTTGATTTTGGGAGCATATGGATGCCTGTTCATGGGCAGTCAGGGTTAAGGGAATTGCGATCGTAGGATTAGTTTTCATCATCGTTTGAGTTGGGGATAGGTTGGGACAAAATGTAGGTTTGAATTTGGTCAGAAAACTTGACTAAACACCGGTGATAAAACCGATTTAGTGTTGCTAGAGGAATTCCCAATTGATCGGCCGTTTCTTGCCAGGAGTAACCTTCAATTATTCTCAGGGCTAAAAACTGAAAATTAGCAGAAGGTTTTCCCATCACGTGCGTCTTCTGAAAGAGTCCGTCTGGATCGACACGAATCGATGCAACCACCTGTTCCGAGACTAAAGGCATTCGTTCTGGATAGATTTGTTCTAAGGTGACGGGATTTTCGGCTTGATTAAACTGTTTTTCTAAGTCATCAATACTGAGTCTTTGCACGCCCCTGGGAATGCTTTGCAAAACCCAACGAGAAGCTTCAATGAAAAATCGTTTTTCTAAGAGATAATTTGCCCATTGCAAGACCTCACCTTTATCCGGATCGTAATCATCAATCCGGTGGCAAAGATGGTAAAATAATTGCTGTTTAGCTTCTGCATAAATCTCTGCATAGTGGTTCTTAAATTGATTACGCCTGGGTCTGGCTAGTTGATTGGAATCGATCAGAGTTCGGATCAGTTGTTCCAAAAGCTGCTTCCGGTGCAGGCTTCCAGGAGGATGTTGTTTGGCGGCGATCGCCAAGGGTTTCAACGTTTGGTCTAACTCTGTTAAGTTTGGTAACTCTGCCATGCCTTCCGTACTAATGAGAGAACCTCTAAGGATAAGGTGCTGCATGACACCTCTATAGGGTTCTCAGTTTTTTCGGGTAGTTTTTATGCAGACTTTACAAAAATTTACATTTCTATGGCTAAATGTTACTTTTTGTTACAATTACTGCCAGTTTTGCATAAAATCCTAGGGATTTTTCTGAGAGATTTAATGAAGGCCTCATTAAGCTTTCCAGGTTTTGGTGTTCTCTAGGAGTTCCGTCCGATGATTTTGATTCGCGATCTTGTCAAGCAAACCCTGATGACTGGATATCTCTCACGCACGACTGAAGAGCAACTTCGATATCTTCTCCAATGTACGCACTACGGAATTGAAGATGTTCAAGCCTTTTACCAACTCCAACGGGGAGTCTTAACTGGGAGTGTTACACAAGAGTCTCGTAGTGCGTTCTATAGCACTACGTGCTGATAATGGGTAACGATAATGGGTAATGGGAGAGATATACCCTTAACAAGGGGCTGAGGGCCCCTTGTCTCCCAAGGATCCATGGATGGTTCAGGTTAAACAGAAATGCCCTCAAGTGCGATTGAGCTTTAAGCAAACAAGCGGCGAATCTCTTCGATACGTTTGCGGTTGACCCCTAAATCTGATTGGCCTAACCGAGAAGCGGATCTCACCTGGATAACTTGGGCCGTTTGATCCACATAAAATTCCACATCATCGACATATCCCATAAGCTGGCTGGTAAACTCAGCATAAAGATAATTCTCTGATTCAGTAATCATGGCAGTTCGGGGCATTTTCTGGATAATTGATTTCAGTTTATTGAGAGCTTCTGACGGAGTGCCCGCATAGGAGAATGGTTGAATATAATGTTGAGTATCTGTGGTTTCACATTGGCTACAAACACAATTGGGAGAAGATGGACAAGGGGCAAGTTTTCCCTCTTTAACACCTAGATTAGTGGGCCGTTTTCCAGCAAATGAGAACATAAAATTAAAAAAGATGATTCCATGCAGACAACTTAGGTATGCTACCATTCCAGGAATAACTTTTAATTTTTGATTTAACTAGAGGCACTGGTATAGTAACGTAAAGCAAATTTCCAGAAGACATTGGAGAGGATTAATAAGGCGATCGCCAGCAGCAAAGAACCGATGAACCACGTCATGTCGATCTCCCCTAACAATGCTTGGGCGGGAACAGTCGTTAAAAAGGCAACAGGAACCACAAAGGTAAAGAAAACTCGATAGGCAATGGGATAAGCGATAACTGGATAACGTCCAGCATCTAAAAGCGCTCTGAGTACTTCTGTAATATTATAAATCTTGACAAACCAGACGCTAGTTGTACCTAGAAGAAACCACAGGCTATAAAGAATTAAAATACCGAAAAATAGGGGAAATAAGCCTAAAATAAAGTCAGAGATGACTAAATTGAGCCGATTACCCGCATAGAGAATAACCCCTAATCCGAAAGCTACATCGGGTAATCCCCAAGGGGAAATCATCCGTGTCGAGAGCCAAAATTGGGTGCTAATGGGTTTGAGTAGCACAAAATCTAGGGTTCCTTTTTCCACCTGGTCTACAATGCGATTGAGATTAGGCGCAAGAAAGGCATTAGAAATACCTTGCAGCAGGGTAAAAAATCCCATTACCAATAAAGCTCGTTCCCATGACCAACCGTCAAAGGTATAACCGGTTCGATAAAATAAAAACAGCCCAAAGATTCCACCCACAAGATTACCCAGACTGGTGAGGGTGGCAATGGCAAAATTTAGGCGGTATTCAAGTTCAGCCGCAATGGAGGTCGTCCAAAACAACTGAAGTAGCTTAAAATGTTGCATTACTTAATCGATTTTAATCGCTTTAAATTTCGCGGTAAATGATTGTTCTTTGACAAGATTTGAGATTCAGAAACTCTTCATCATCGATCGCTCCAATAATTGAGAATCCTTGCTGATGATGAAAGTTGAGCGAACGATGATTGGTGATGGGTTGGGTGACAATAAACCCGGATAAGACTGAACCGGGAAGAGTTTTATAAAGAAACCGATACAGAGACTGGGCAACTCCTTTTCCTGTCCAACCTGGTTTAGTGACTAAGACTTGGATGTAGTAATGGCGATCGCTCATGAGGCGATCGCCATAATCTTCTCCTGTCCAGCGAATAGTCTCCAAGATCTGGGGTGTAATTTCCGGTTGCGAAAGCGCCACCAAGCCCACAATTTCCGCTTGCTCCTCTGGTGCTAAAGTGGCTAAAAAATAACGAGTTCCCTGCTTCATATGCTCATGAACTTGCTCCTGGGTAATTTCTGCCAGTAAGAAACCCCCACTAGAATCACGGATCTGAGTGCGAGATTGGGAACTATGAAGGTCAGCAATCGCTTGAATATCAGAAGTCTGGGCTTCTCGGATGTGAAAATGATTCATAACCCTATTATACGAAGGTTATTTACTGTATGACACTTAAAGTACTTTAGCATATCATTGAATGGTGTTGAGGAGGAAGCCATGAAGATCGAGTCAGTCCTAATGAGAACTATCTATGGATTATTTCTATTGGCATTAAGTTTATTTCCCTGGTCACAAAGACTAGCCAGAAGTGCAGAGAAGATGTATTTTACCTATGGTCCTTTAGAATTTGCGATGTCGGTGGATGCTCTCGATACGTTTGCAAAAACGGGAGAAATTACCCCAGATTTCAAGTTTTATGCCCAATTTCTGGAACCCGAAGATCTTGAAGAGTTACAATTATTACTACAACAAAAATTTAATTTAAGTCCGGTAGCAGTTTCTCAGATGACCTATACTGCTATGGGAGAAGAAGTTTTGAAACGCTTAGGATATTTGGTACAAACTCAAAAGCGTCAAAATGGGTTTTATGCGCTCAGATCTGCCTTAATCTTAGCTGCCGATGATCCAGAAGGATTAACGTTAGTCAACATTATGCGTTATTTTCCCAGTCAAGGGATTCGGATTAATACTGGCGTTGTTTTTGAATTGCAGAACCTATTAAGCACGTTTTTTCAGTATCGAGATTCTACGGTACAAACGATTATTGAACAAGCAAAGGCGGAGTCGACTTTAAATCCGATTTCTGAGAGTCTATCGGATATCCTAAAACCTGGCCCCTTCAGGGTTCGCGAACAAAATTTAATTGTCAAAACCCGAGATTTTTTAGAGTCAGATATCGATCTCTATTTACCGGAAAATCAAGATCAACCGGTTCCTTTAATTGTCATTTCCCATGGATTTGGATCCACACGGAGCAATTTTGTTTACTTAGCTGAATATCTTGCCTCCTATGGATTTTCTGTTGCTATTCCTGAACATATTGGCTCTAATTTAGCATATCGCCAAGCTCTCTTGGAAGGGTTGTTGAATACAGAGATTTATCCGAATGAATTTGTCGATCGCCCCTATGATATTAAACTCTTGTTAGATAAGTTGGAAAAGTTACAAACTGAAGGGGTGACTTGGGCTAAGGGAATTAATGTTCAAAATGTGGGCATTTTAGGTCACTCCTTGGGCGCAACTACGGCCTTGTCTTTGGCAGGAGCAGAGTTAAATCGAGAACGTATGCGCCAGGAATGTACTTTGGATAATCCCATGCTAAATGTATCAGTACTTTTGCAATGTCGAGCTAATGAGGTCAATCAGGATGAGCAACAGTTACACGATCCTCGCGTTCGAGCGGCGATCGCCGTTTATCCTCTCAGCAGTGTGATTTTTGGCCCAGAACAAATTGGCAAAATTGATGTGCCTACCCTACTGATGGCTAGTAGTCATGATGTGGTTACTCCTGTGGTGACTGAACAAATTTATCCCTTTTTATGGCTGAAAAACCCAGAAAAATATCTGGCATTAATGGTTCCAGGGAGCCATTTTTCCGTTAGTGCCCCCACCGAAAACAATAATCCCTTTACCACAGAATCTGCTCAAGAAAAACCCAGAGATAATACTGTGGGCATTAAGGCCATGAAAAGCTTAAGTTTAGCCTTCTTGAAAGTCTATTTAGCTCAAGATGATTCCTATTTACCCTATCTGAGTGCCAGTTATGCCCAAACTCTGAGTGCAGATACCCTACAACTGAATTTAATCCAGTCCTTAGACGCTGAACAATTAGAGCAAACCTATGGACAAGAATTACCCATTCCAGTAGTGGAGCCTATCAGTCAAAGTAATGAGTAATAAGAGAGAATCTTCTAAAGTTTAGAGCTTAAATTCTTCAATTTGGGCAAAATGTTCCTGAATCAGTTGATGGGGAAATTGATAGCGATCGCCAATTTTTTGAATCAACCCCTTACTGCTGGCATAATTCAGAAAGCGCTGATTGTCCCAAGGCATCAGATCCTCGCGATAGAGCTGATATCGCAGCATAAATTTCCGCAATGACGACAAGCTAATTAAAATCCCCAGTCCTGCCAAAACAGTGCCCAGAATTAAGCTTATCATTAACCCTAATCCTAATCCTTCAACTAAAGCAGCAATAATCCCCCCACAAATTGCGCCAAATAACAAAGCTGTCGCTATACCTACTCCAATGTGGTAATGCCGATTTTGTTCCGGGGCTTGGAAATAGCCAGCATTCACATCCACGCTCGCAAAATTGGTACGATTTTCCTTTTGCATCCATTTGGCTAAAGCAATCAACCAATGTTTGGTCTCTTCTGGTTTGGGTCGTTGCTCGGAACGATACCACTGCCGTTCGTCAGAGGGGAGGTCTTGGGCTAACAAACGACGTAGATAGGCATTGAAGAGATAGCGATATTGCTGCTCCGAGTCGGAAATTCTTGCCCAAGCATGGATTAAAATTTCTTCATCCGCTAGAGTCATTAAGTTCAAAAAAAGAGGAGTTTTAGCTAATGACATGAGTCCCTTGTATTCGTGTAAACTATGCCACAGCTCTCGACTTCTGGCTTGGAATAAATAGTCTTTAATCTGTGTGGGATTGAGAGGTTTTAACCAAATGGCTCCCTGAAGTTTTAGCCGAGTAGGACAGCGCTTATAGGAATCAATTCTTGAGCCTAGGATGAGATTGAGAGACTGTTGGGTATTAGCTCGGAGTTCTTTAATCGCTTGTAGGGTTTGATTTTGACGATCAAACGATAGGGTATCTAGATTATCTAAGATGACTAGAATTTGCCCTTGAAACAACCATTTCTTCGCAACTTTACGAGGTAATTCATAGTTCAGAAAACTTTGCTCTATCAACCAAGTGCTTAAGGTATATTTATACCATTGGGATAAATCAAACAGTAGGGGAATCGGTTGATGGTTATAGGTTTGAGCGCGGGCAATCGCCTCATCTGCCAATTCTAATAACGTGGTGGTTTTCCCGCTACCAATATTGCCGAGAACGACCCAAACGCCCCCCGTCTGATCGAACAGGTTAAAGGGGCTAGTGCTTGGATCTAATTGGGTGGTGGGTGAACCACTCAGTTTCACCTGAATATCCCCCGGCCGTCCGACTCCTAATGGGTTCGGTTCATTACTCAAAGCAGTGAGTACCTGATGATGTAAAGATTGACTCAAATGCACCTGGACATCATGGCGTACCCTAAGAAGGAGCTTGTGTCGAATCCGAGTCTGCTGGCGATCGCCAAAAGTCATGATCAATTAACAATGGGTCTTGGTTGGTTATCCTAAATCATCGTCAACCTTTAAGCTGCCGTCAAGAATCTGGATTTGAGTCTCGATCTTCCCCTAGGGGCCGATGACCATCGGGTAGTACTGTTGTTAGATCGACAATGGCATCTGTCAGATCTGCACCTTGCGATCGAAATAAATCGCACCGTTGCAAACTAGCCTGCTGGAATTGAGCCGACTTTAGTTTTGCCCCTCGAAGGTTAACCGCGTAAAGATTTGCCTCCTCTAGATTGGCATAGGATAAATCTGCATTTTGCAGGTTAGCATAGGATAGATCTGCGCCTCTTAAATCTGCATAACGAAGATTAGCCCGAGACAAATTTGCCGATCGCAGTCGAGCATGGGATAAATTAGCCCCATGGAGTTGAGTATCGCTCAATAAGCTCCCTTCTAAATCCACATCAGCTAAATTCCCTTGACTTAGATTGCTATAGGGCAGGTAAGCTTGAGTTAAGTTACTCCCTTGAAAATTAATTTTCCTTAAGTCGGCATCAAACAAGTTCAGTTGCACTCCCTCAATTCCTTCAAAATCCCGTCTTCCCTGTGCATATTGTTTGAGTAGAGCCTCTGAGCTGATTTTCTCCATTTTGCTTGTTATCTTGGAAACAGTCTGTGATTTACTGCTTGATGCCAAGCAGTCCTAAACGATAAGTAAAAATGCTTATTAAATGGCTAAAATAACCTACCCTGTTTTTGTGCGAATTTTAGGGTTTCATAACTTTTTTTTAAGATTTGTAACGTAAGAGCCATTATCTGTTTAACATTATCTTCATCTGCAACGGCCCATGTCTCAACTCAACTCTCCTTCCCACTCGATCGCTCAACACTATCATCAACGCACCAAATACGACCCAGACACGATTGGTCAGAAAAGTCAAGGACTCAACTGGGAAGATCAACCCATTCCCTTCAAAGAGTACAAACTAGGAACCTCTATTGACCTCAAGCCCTATCTGAGTCCCGATAGCCGTGAGCAAGACTGGCAAAACTTATCCCGCTTTCTCCTGTGTAGCTATGGCATTACGGCTAGGGTTCCCACCCTCATGGGCGAATCCTTCTACCTGCGTTCGGCTCCTTCTGCAGGAGGATTATATCCAGCCGAAGTTTATCTGATCTCCCAAGGTACATCCCTACTCAAACCCGGACTCTACAACTATCAATGCAAAACCCATAGTCTCCTCCACTATTGGGAGAACCCAGTTTGGGAAGGTCTAAAAACGGCCTGTTTTAACCATCCTGTCCTCAACCAAACTTCGGTGGCGATCGCCCTAACTGCCGTCTTTTACCGCTCTTCCTGGCGCTATCAAGACCGCGCCTACCGCCGAATATGCCTGGATAGCGGCCATCTCTTAGGCAACCTTGAACTTGCTGGAGCGATGTATGGATATCGCCCCTATCTTATTGGTGGATTCACCGACGATCTGATCGATGAACTGCTCTATCTCAATCCGGAAACAGAAGGAACCCTCGCCATTCTGCCCCTAGTCCCCTACACTAAACCAGACATTCCGCCACCGTCTCCTCCCAGCGCTCTGCCCTCGGAGACACAAACCGACTATCCTACCCTTCCGGAAGGAAAGCTGTTGGAATACCTGCACAAAAATACCCGCATCCCTGCCAACCCTCTTCCCAAACCCGATCCTACCCCCCTAGACTCAGAGGATAAATACAATTTTCCTTTTTGCTTAAAAGTTTCCACCACAAGCCGACCTCTCAACTTGGGAGACTTAGGGAGTACGCCCCCTCGGGCTACAGAGGAAGCTCCTTCCCTAGAAAATACAATCCTCCAGCGTCGTTCTACCCGTTCGTATACAGGCGCTGACTTATCCTTAGCTGAATTACGGGCGCTTTTAGACTTTACATATCAACCCCAAAACTATCAAGACCAGTATCTCGATCCCACTCCGGACTATTTCGACCTCAGCTTATTAGAAACCTTTCTCGCTGTTTCTGGAGTGAATGGATTAGAAGAAGGATGTTATTATTATGCTCCCAGAGCGCAAGAACTGCGGCAAATTCGATTTAAGAACTTTCGCCGAGAGCTACATTATTTGTGTTTGGGACAAGATTTAGGTCGAGATGCCGCCGCAATTATTGTTCACACTGCTGACTTAGGGAAAGCGGTGGCTAAATATGGCGATCGCGTTTATCGTTATCTCCATATGGATGCCGGTCATCTCGGACAGCGGGTTAACCTAGCTGCCATTCACCTCGGCTTAGGTGTCAGTGGGATTGGTGGTTTTTTTGACGATCGGGTCAATGAAGTGCTGGGAATTCCTGTCGATGAGGCGGTCATCTATATCACTACCCTAGGTCGTCCGCGCCGGTTGGGGTAACTCATATCCAATTCTGAGAGGTTTCCTACAGTTGACTGACACTTCAGACGTGAAGGATTGCCATCTTTAGCTAGATTCACCTGAGTTCGTGATAAGGGGAGAAGGAACAATGAGGATTGGTTGGGCTTGATTGTGAGATC
>DDLS01000110.1 GCA_002340255.1 Cyanobacteria bacterium UBA2566 | reverse complement strand
AAGCAATCGCAAAATCCCCAAATCTTGGCGATTGCTTCCCTGCGGTCGCAATGACAACTCGAATCTACGATCAACAATGTACCTCATAGCAGCGCTTCGCGCTGTATCAGATTTTTTGGCTCATGCTACACCGTATCCCTAAAAAGATTAAATCGGGGTCAAAATGAAGATGAGAGTACAATTGAGGAAACTGTTGGATCAGGACTTTCGTGAGTAATTCGCCGTCCCCACCTGTGAGAAGAATAGGACTTTGGGGATAGTGGTTGTGCCAATTTTGAATAAAATCGCGCAAACCAGCTAAGACGGTATACAGAATACCACTGGCGATCGCCTCTTGCGTCTCCAAACTCCAGCGTTTGGGCAGTTGCTCAGATAGATTGATTTGGGGTAAGGTGCGGGTATGTTCGGCTAATAGACGGGTTTGCAAACCTAATCCAGGTAAAATTGCGCCACCAACTAAATGGCGATCGCTATCTGCTCCAGTTAAGGTTAATGCCGTTCCTCCATCAATGACTAATACCGGCCATCCCCATTTTACTCCCCCACCAACAACCGCTAAACCGCGATCGATGCCAAATGTGGGGTACATGCCCTTCAGAGGTAAATCTGCTAACTCAATCACATGGGTTGGCGAATAGGATGTCCAGAGGGGCGTGACTTCGGGAATTACGGATGCAATCCACAAGGGAAGAGTATTAAAGAGTCTTGAATAAAATTCCTCCTTGAGAGGACATCCGTCCAAGATCTGCTCTGGAATCCTTCCCTGTTCTAGTTCAGGGATGATTTTCTCTATTTCATTGACGGATAAACTGGCTGTATTCCAGCAAGAGAGCAATGAGTGGCGATCGCCTAATCCCCAATGAAATCGCGAGTTTCCCATAACCAATGCTAACCACACCACCGTTAACTCCCCTTCCGATTGAGCGCAAAGTTGCTAGAATGATGGGCACAATGGGACATTTTTCCATTTATGCCATTATTCTTAAATAACATTGCCCTTATTTTGAGTCCATGGTCTTAGAAACACAATCGATCGCAGGTTTCACCTTCCCTTTACTCGGATCTCTGTTCTCTTTTTTACCGATTGATTCCCTTTTTTCCACTCAGGGAATTATGGTAATGTTGCTCATGGCCTATGCTGGAGCGATGTGGATGTTCCTCACCAGTGCCCCTAAAGTTTATACAATTATGGTATCGGACTTAGAGATTGCTAGAGTATTATACGAGGATTTACTGCAATTACCAGAAGCCGATGTACCGCTTCATTATTATTATAATTACGAGCAAACCTTGGGAACTACAGGTTTAGATCCGCTCTATCTCTCCCCAGGAATAACGCAAACGGTGCAAAAAGATATCCCGGAAGGACTGTGGTATCAATTGAAAAAAAATGCCCAACTGCATGTGATTTCTGGGGCAAGTTTAGGCCATAACGATCGCCAACGCCATGTTTGTTTCGATCGCGATTGTTTAGAACAGGTGTTAATGCGGGTACAATTGCGAGGAGTAAAGAATAAAATTCGCCGCAATAAACCCTTGAATTTTTTGGTGAAAGACCTCCACGATCGTGTAATTGAAATTACGGAAATTTCTAATTAATCCTGTCCCTATTTTAAGATCATTATGACCCAATTCGTCACTTTATTGGTCGTCGTTGCTGTCGGAGTTGCGGTAACGATTCAAGCTCAAGTTATGGGTATTTTAGAACAGAAAATCGGTGTATTTGATAATATTGTGATGACCTATGCGGGAGGGGGGCTGCTCATTTTAGCGATCGCCCTATTGCGTACCGTATTGGCAGGGTATAGCTGGAACAATTATGGCCTCTTACCCGGATATGCTATTGTGCCGGGAATCTGCGGTTTAGTGATTGTGGGTGGTATTTCCTATTGTGTATCGCGGGTCGGTCTTTTGGCGACTTTTTCCTTGAGTTTAGCCATTCAATTTTTTCTCGGTTCCCTGTTGGATAGCTACGGCATCGGACTTGACCCCCGTCCGATGACCTTATCCCGTTATTTGGGGGTGGGACTGGTGCTTGCGGGTGCAATTTTGTTTATGAAAAAATGAGGTGAATGATCTAAACTGGGAAGCGATCGCTAATTTCAATCAATGCACTACGGATACCCGGTTCTGCCATGGAATGACCGGCATCAGCAATGACCTGAAATTCAGCTTCCGGCCAAGCTCGATGGACTTCCCAAGCCGTTTTCATCGGACAAACGAGATCGTAGCGTCCTTGGACAATGGCAGTGGGGATCTGGCGAATGCGATCGAGACTTTGAAAGAACCAATCTTCACTATCAAAAAAGCCGAGATTGATAAAATAATGGCATTCAATCCGAGCAAAAGCATCCGCAAACCTATCATCAGCAAACTTTTCCATTAAATTCAGATCCGGAAAGAGCTTGCTGGTACTCGCTTCCCACACTGACCAGGCTTGAGCCGCTTCCCGTCTGACTTGTAGGTCATCACTGGTCAGTCGTCGATAATACGCAGATAAAAAATTATCTTGCTCTTCGAGTGGAATGGGTTTAACATACTCTTCCCAAGCATCAGGGAAAATATAACTGGCTCCTTCCTGATACAGCCAGTTTAATTCTTGGGAGCGCAATAAAAAGATGCCTCGCAGAATTAATCCTTGACAGCGCTCTGGATGGCTTTGAGCGTAGGCTAAAGATAGAGTACTCCCCCAACTCCCACCAAATACAACCCATTGTTCGAGACCTAAATGGCTGCGTAAGCGTTCAATATCGGCAACTAAATCCCAGGTGGTATTATCTTGTAATTCTGCATGGGGGGTACTTTTACCGCATCCCCGTTGATCGAAGAGAATAATTCGCCATTTCTGGGGATTAAAATAGCGGCGATAATCGGGTAAAGATCCCCCTCCTGGTCCCCCATGTAAGACCACTACAGGAGGGCCTTCTGGATTGCCCGATTGTTCATAATAGAGGGTATGTAAGACACTGACAGATATAGCGCTTTGCGCTAGGGAATAGGTAATAGGGAATAGGGAATAGGGTTGTGGTATATGGCTTTAAGGATTCAATACTGTCCCTCATAGCAGCGCAAAGCGCTGTAACCCTCTTCTGTCACTCTCCGGTTTCTTCTATTATTAATAATTTCCAGAGCTAAGGTATACTCAGTGATACAGGGTGTGGCGATC
>DDLS01000127.1:5127-5458 GCA_002340255.1 Cyanobacteria bacterium UBA2566 | reverse complement strand
AGAAAAGTCAACTTAAGTTCAGGTTTCCCCTATTGTAAAACACACTGGATTCTCCTGAAGCGACTATTTTATGTCCTCAGCCTGGTTATGCACCCAACCATTGATAATCTTATATCCCCATTGAGGATGAGCGGCTGCCAGTCGTTGAGCGGCTTCTGGTTCGGCGATCGCGCACAAGTCAAGCAGCTTTTGATATCCTTCTTGTTTTTCCAGCTCTCGACGCTCCTGAGCCTGTTTTTGACGCTGCTCAGGGCCGATCTGAGGTCTTCCTGGAAGTAGAGAATCGATTTGATGTAACGGTTCCATGGGGAATGGGGGATGGGGAGATAGG
>DDLS01000127.1:0-4992 GCA_002340255.1 Cyanobacteria bacterium UBA2566 | reverse complement strand
ATAGGGAGATAGGGAGATAGGGGGATAGGGAGATAGGGAGGTTTGATCGTATTATTAAAAGTTAACTTTTGAAAAAAGGATAAAATCCTCTCTCCACCAGACTTTGAGCGATCGCCAAAAATGACGCATGAAACCCCACTGCTCCCTGAGCGGAGTCGAAGGGAGCATCCTTAATTCCCCTAAAAGGGCAACGAGGGTTGCACTTGATTATCAATAATCTCATATCCCCATTCGGGATGTTGCTGGAGTTGCTGTTTAACCCAACTGCGCCCCAGGGGACTTTGATAGGCTTTTTGCAATTGTTCTAGGGAGGGGGGAGCGTCTCGATCGCCAGAAGGTTCAGATTCAAGTAAGGCGCTCGGGGCAGAAATTTGTAATAATTTCTCCATCACCTGTTCTTTGGTAATTTCGGGTCGTTGAGTAAACGAAGGAGGTAAATAGGGCGTGGTTAAGCCTTGTTGTTTGGCTTTCAGCGCTCGATCGGCGAGGCGATCGCACTTTCGCAGAAATCCTGCCCATAAATCTTGAGCCAATACCGGTTTTCTTAAGTCAGCTCGCGCTCTAGAAACAGCGACTTCTAGGGGTTCTCCCTTCTGGACATAATATTGAATTCGTTCTTCTTCAAAGGCAGGATAAGGCACTCCCGCCTCAATTTCCCAATCCCGTTTGACTTGCTGACTCGACCCCAAGGGGCGATCGCTGATAAACTCCTCCCAAAAGGGTGAAATCATGCCTTTGGTGAGTCCATCGACAATCTTAAACATCCATCCCGATGGATTATCTAAGCCTTTTTGTTTGGCATACTCCAGAAGTTGGGACTGAAAGGCTTCAAATTGTTCTTGAGAAGTCCAAGGGCCGGTAAATTGGTAATGGGGAGTGACGTTAACTGCGATCGGCTGGCGTTTTGCCGGAAAATAGGGGTCAGCAGGAGGCGAAGAAGCACGCATTTCTCCGCCCTGAAGAGCCATTTCTAGCTGTTCCAGATTGAGGCGCATATCAACTACACCCCCTCTACCTGGTACAAGACGCTCTTCGAGTAATCCTTTTTGGGCTAACTGTTGGCGAGCAAGTTGCTGTTCTGCCTCCGTTAAGCCCGTTTGAGCCGTGATGTCTTGGCCATTCATTCTGATCCAGTTGCGAGAGCGATCGCCCTGTTGCTGTAGAATATGCCAAGTCAAAATACCAGCCACCACCCCACCCGTAGCCGCCGCCACTTGGGGATAATAGACTTTCGGATCTCCTAAATTTTGACAAAATTGGGCAAAATTCATTAATAGGTAATAGGTAATTTCTGCGTCCCCCATTTCCCCATTCCCCCATCAGGGAGAGGGTGTTTTTTGCAATTCCGGCTTTTCTTCATCCAGAATTGCCCCTTCTACTGGGCAAACCTCTAAACAAATTCCACAATCAATACAAGTGTCGAAGTCAATCCAAAACCAATCCGTTCCTTTCGTATTTTTACCCGGACCGGGGTGAATGCAAGCCACGGGACACGCTTCTACACAGTCGGCGACTCCTTCACAAATATTAGTAACAATGGTATGAGGCATGGTGTTTCTGTCGATCGGGTAAGGTTCATCAATAGGGTTGAGTCGGGCAATACCTTCATCAATCTTTAGAAGGCAAGGGGCGGGTTGCCCCTTGTTAAGCCTAGTGAAGGTATTCTAGGGGCAAAACATTTTTCGCCCCTACGCTAGGAAATCGATTCAATCTGGGGGTTACCTTGGGCATCTATCCAAGCAATTTGGGGAATCCGCCGCTCTTTGGCATAGTTTCTAACTGCTTCTTGAGTTTCCCATTCTAGTAAGTTTACCTGGACTCGAATGCTGGACGTTTGAGAGCGCAAGGTTTCGGCATAGGTGAATGCAGCGCCCAAAGCTTGATGGGTTAAGGGAACTACGAGACAGTCGCTGGCGGGAATTTCTGTCGGCAGGCGATCGCCCCCTTGAAGCACCTGTTGCAAGGCTTCGATATTCAAACAAAAGCCAATACCGGGCAAGCTCTCATGTTGGGGATGATACACAGCTACCAGTCGATCGTAGCGTCCCCCTTGACCGAGGATTTTTACCTCTGTACCCTGGCGACTGGCGACTTCAAAGACAATGCCACTGTAATAATCAAAGGTGCGAATTAAGCTCAAATCCACAATAATTGGTAAAGGGGGTTGATTGGGGCGACTCTCTTGTAGCAGGTCGATTAAGGTTTTTAAGTTTTCTAATTTACTCTGTTCTTCTGGAGTCAGATCGAGGGCAGTTAAGTTCTGGAAAACTTGGGCGGGTTCCCCCCGAAGGTTGAAAAGCAGTTGTGCCCGTTGCTGTAAGTCTTCAGGGAGATCGAGCTGTTGTAAGGCAATATAATCTAGACTGGCGATCGCCTCTCGGATCGGTTTTTGATATTCTGCTGGGAATGAGGACAACAGAGACTGGGTTAATCCGGCTTCTCCAATCACCCAAACCCATTGATCTAAACTGAATTCTAGGGCTTGTAGGCAATCAGCCAGTAATAATAAAATCTCAGCATCAGCCACTACTCCACCAGCACCCAACAATTCTACTCCAGCTTGATAGAATTCCTGCTGCTGACCATAGTCTCCTTTCGGCGATCGCACGAAAACATTAGCACTATAATAAAATCGTTTCGGATTAGTCACCCGGTTAAAATATTTACGAGTTGCCGCAGTGCGGGCAATGGAGGCCGTCACTTCCGGCCTCAAACCTAACTCTTCTTGACCCTGCTGAAGTTGAATCACGGTAGAGCGATTAATCGCGCCTCCTGCCATCAATGTATCCAATCTCTCCAACGTTGAGGTAATAATCCGATGGTAACCCCACTGATGAAACACTTGATACAGACGGTCTTCAATCCAGTTTTTTTGGGCAACGTCTAGGGGAAGTAGATCCCTAGCCCCTGGAGCAGACTGATAAACCATTACTTTTTCTTTCCACCACCAATCGTAATCCCGAATATCTTAATCCCTTGACTGGCTTTTTGATCGGTTTTGCCCGCATCCGTGCGTTTTTTCATCAACGCTTCTAGTTTTTTCTGGGATTCTAGAGCTTCCGCATGTTTGGGATCGCCTTCGAGAGCTTTGTTGATATGGACTTTAGCCATAGTTTTCTGCCGTTGTTTGAGGTAAATCAGACCCATTAAGCTATGGCAATCACTATTGGTTGGTTCTAACTTGAGAGCATCCCGCAATTCTAGGATTGCTTTTGGGAAGTTCCCTTTTTCAACCAGTTCCTTCGCTCGCCCATAATAGCCGTCAATCGGTGATTTTTTCTCAGGCTTCGGTGCAGGAGGAGGCGGTGGGTTTTCGGGTTTAGGAGGAGGAGTCGCGGCTTTCGGTTGACTTGCTGCTTTTGCGCCTGAACTCCCTACCTGCATCAGGTAAACCATATTCAGCTCGCTAATTTCCCCAGTAATTTTACTGAAGTCATCTAAGGATTGGTATTGTTGAGTTGCCAAATCTTCCATTGCTTTTTTATACTCAACTTCCACGTCCTTCGCTTGGGCCAGTTTTTTCGCTGCCTCACTTTGTAAGGTTTCACCCCTGTTTTGCTGAGTAGCTTGTTGGCCTTTGAGGCGCAACATTACCATATATTCTTTGTATTCTTTCTCCTGGGAAAGTTTTTCATAGGCTGGGTTTACCAGTTTGGAGAGGATTTGGCTAGCTTGCTGTTTTTCTTCTGGGGTTCCCGTGGAACTACTGTCTGGATGGAGGTTTTTTGCAATGCGCATATAGCGCTTGCGAATTTGCCGACTGTCTGCCTGGAGAGGAACTCCTAGGATGGCGTGAAAGTCGGTGAAGTCAAGTTGAAACAGACCTTGATTAATGTTAAAAGACATACTCGCTGTTTGACTGTGCCAAGGGATGATTTATCATTTTAGTGTACTCTTAGCTAATTGTTATAAATTCTCTCCATTGAGGGGGAAAAGGGGAAATTTGCGAGAGGACTTGAATCATGGGGTCATGCAGATGACCATTGGTGGCTAAAATCCGACCGGTTGTTATATCGAATCTGCTGCCATCATAGGCGCTCACTTTCCCTCCCGCTTCTTTGACCAGAACCATACCAGCGGTGATATCCCAGGGAGACAGCCCCCTTTCCCAGTAGCCATCTAAACGTCCACAGGCAACGTAGGCCAGGTCAATAGCGGCGGAACCTCCCCGGCGGACTCCTTGGGTAAGATGGGTAAAATGGCAGAATTGGGCATAGTTATTATCGTCAGTTTCTCGGCGATCGTAGGCAAAGCCTGTAACGAGAAGGCTATCGGCTAAGGTTGGAGTTGTGGAAACGGCGATCGCCTGGCGGTTTAGCGTCGCTCCTAAGCCTTGTGCGGCGCGAAAGAGTTCTTGACGGGATGGATCGAAGACTACCCCTACTTGGGGCACTCCATCGATTAATAAGCCTATGGAAACGGAGAAATTGGGATAGCCATGGGAGTAGTTGGTTGTCCCATCAAGGGGATCGATCGCCCACAGATATCGACTTTGGCGATCGCCCAATTTTCCCGACTCTTCCGCTAAAATACTATGGTCGGGAAAATGACGCTGCAATATCTCTAAAATCACCGCTTCCGAAGCCTTATCTGCTTCCGTAACAATATCTCCCGGCCGGCCTTTTTCCTGGATATCTGTTAATTTTCCTTGGTAAGACATCACCACTGCACCACCAGCTAAAGCAGCTTCCGTGGCAATCTCTAGATAGGTTTGTAAATTGTCAGTCATGGATGATGAGTAATGGGTAATGGGTAATGGGGCGATTTTTTCGCTCCTACTGTTGATAACGAAACTCACTAGGAGTCAAGCGCATAGGGCTTTCTGGATTCCAAATACCAAGCTCCAGAGTTCTTGCTCTTTGTTCGGCATACTGAAGACGTTGAGTATATTGGGTATTTGGAAACCATTCCTCAGCTAAAGCATACCCTTCTTTGACCAATTCTTCGTTAATCAACGCTCCATCCTGCCAAATACAGCAGTTTCCTCTGCTA
>DDLS01000001.1 GCA_002340255.1 Cyanobacteria bacterium UBA2566 | reverse complement strand
ATGCCAAATTTCTCGATTATATCCCAACTATGATTGGCTCGAATGAAGTTGGAGTAATGGATAGAGGCTTTGCTAGTTGGTCATTTATCGAAGAAATGAGTGAAACTCAGACAAAATTTGTAGTGCGGATCAAAAATAATATGAAAACTCAGTTTGAACACCAAAAATATCGAGTAGTATGGTTCTGCGACTTAGAAGAAAGAACTGAATATCGTCTGGCGACTAACTTAATGGAAATGAGCAACGAAGAAATTAGTGAAATCTATCGAAAGCGTTGGGAAATTGAAGTCTTGTGGGAGTTCTTAAAAATGCATTTAAAGCTAGGAAAACTGATTACTAAAAATGTCAATGGAGTGACCTTACAGATTCGGATGGTGTTGATTGCTTACTTAATCTTGCAGTTAATGGAAGTTTCTCAATTCTATGGTCAAACTTTGTTGGATAAATTCCGTTATTTGCAAGTCGAACTTAGTCGGCGCTGCTCAATTATTCATTGGAGCTACGATCTACTTCCAGAAACCCTGATTTAGTTCACTAGGGACTTTTCTTCAGTTGAATGTAAAGTTTTATGTCAACATTCAACACTTCTGGATGAGACTCGTTTAGGACTCAAGACAATTGGGGGAAAGAAGATTACGCTAAAAGGAGTGAAACCCGAGGGAAGTGTACAGTGGACACGGGACAACTTTTATCTGTATGGTGCGGTAGATATCACCAGTGGAGAAAGCTATTTTTATGAGTTTTCGCATATAGATAGTCAGTGTTTTCAATTATTTGTGAATCAGTTATCAAAAGAATTTCCAGAAACTCTGAATTTTCGGCAACTAGATAATGCAGGTTGTCATAAAAATATAGATTTCCCAGAAAATATCATTCCCATTTTTCAACCGGCTTATAGCCCGGAAGTCAACCCGATTGAGCGATTATGGGAAGAATTAAAAGCCAAGCTAAGATGGCAGAACTGTAAAGATCTGAAAAGCCTACAGCAAAGGCTTTCACAAGTCCTTGATTCCTTCGATAAGGTAATGATCGCCTCGATAACTGGATGGGACTACTTGGTCGATGCCCTATTAAGCGCAACTTCATATAGAAATAGTATCAGAAGTATTCCAGTCGAAATTCCAGATGAAATTTATTCCTGAGAGCAGGGACTGGACAACATTGGCAACCCCAAAATGGTCAAAAACTCGACCAATGAGACCTTTGATTAAGCCCCCGATTCCTTTCTGGATATAATCTCTAGCGACAGATCTGCCTAATCTCCAGACCCTATTTGTTCTTTGGCATAATTCTTCGCTTGCTTGACCAGCTTCCCCAGTAGGGATTTTGTCTATTGACTACCGAGCCTTCCTCCTGCACTTGCTGGCCCGGTTGTTGTGGGAACTCCACCGCTAAAAGTCATGCTAACTTTTTGATTAAAACGCTATAGGTTGGCTCTTCGATCTTGCTATTGGGATACCTCCATCCCTTGTAGCATTTTATTTGCCCGGCGATCGCTGTTGAGATCGGCTTACTGGGAAGAGCTGACCACTCGATAAGCTTTTGATCTTCATGGGGCCGGATACCGATCGCCGAATTATAGATCCATCCCCCCTCTGGAGTTTGCACGTCACGTTTTATCCACAACAATGACTTCACTGTTTTCCACTCATTGGGTATAGAGAAAAGGAAGCTGACCACAATGGTATCGGGGAGGAGATTGGGCGAGATCGGTGTAACCACTTCTCCTCCCCATGGAGGTAGCTTAATAAAGGTAATAGTCGATAGCAAGATGATAAAAATGGGAGCATATAGCCCCCCATTGTAGGGTTGTGGTTAAAGCCTTGACCAGGATCGCTCCATGATATCTCGGACATTTCGTCGCTCTCGGAGCGGAACTGCTGCGGATAGACTTGATTCAATCATTCCTTTGGCAAAGTCTGTTTGGGTGATTGGCCACGCCCCTGATTCAAAACCATCAAGTTTTCCTGGATCGGCGGGAATCCAACTAATGGGATCTCCGTTCCCCAAATGGACTTTGAGTGGGAATTTTTTCTTAATAATGCACCCAAGAAACTGCATCACCATAGAATTATCGAAAAAAGCAGGAAAGTTAAACGTTTTTGTCGGATAGGCTTTCGCTGACTCATTTTGCTGCGTTGTTCTATTCCACCGCTCGGTGTCATATAGCTCCGCAAGAGTGAGAATAACCTTACGGGATTTCTTCACTCTTTGTTTCGGCCCAGTCTTCAATCGCTTGTGTTTCCTGATTTACTTTTTAGCTCCAGAGGGGGCGACAGTGGGATCTAGCTGATAGGTTTTCCAGGCGCTGTGCGCTCTCACCTCCGAAAGCATCGAAGCGTTTAGTTTTTCCCCAGGAGCAATCGTGATTGACCCGGCTTCATAGACTCTCATGCCAAAATAATCAGCGATGTTTTGTTCGATTTTGAACTCAAACAGTCCACCAATAGGCTTGGCCGTGGGATCTGTTTGCCCTAAGTCGGTCGTCTTGAACCACGCCCCATAAAGGATTTCTCTAGCGGACCATACGGCATCACCTCCTACGCAGCAGAGATGCAGGTATCATCAGGCGCATATACGGTGGTTCCCGCAGTTGCGTCAAATGTTTCTGACACCGGGATGGTGCCCTGGAAGGTAAGTGCAGTCCCGTCGGCATCGTGTTGGGCTGCGATGGTAGCTCCATTGGAAAGGACAAGAGTGCCCGCAGAAACACCCACGGCAACTTCTTGAACTGCATTGTAGAGATTTTGTGCTTGTGCCATTTGTGGCTCCTCGAATAAAGGTTTGATTCCTCTAAATTAGCCTGGAAATGGGACAAAAAACGGGAGAGCGGATAAAAAGTTGCCTGCGCAACTACTTAAGTGGTTGCAGAATCTTCCTCTGTTTGGTTGTGAAGCTTAATTTGGGTATGAAGCCACTCACGCACTGATTCTTCTTTAATTACTTCTTGGTCGATCGCCTGACAGATATCCCAGGCGATCGAGTGGTAAGCCTTGGGAAGTCGGAGCGCTGTACGATCGCCCGCTATCCACTTAGGGTAAAAATTGGGATTCCGACTGTTGGTGTAGTATCTTGGCGAGTTGTCCATGGGCGGAGCTGTATGAGTCTTTTTTCTCCTCTGCTTTAAGCGAAGCTTAAAGCTATGCATAATGACATTATACCATGGTGAGGCAAGAGGTCGCCTCGCCCCCTCTTGACAACATTGATTAACCTGAATTCGGGATAAACAGCGACTCTTTCCTAAGAGTGCGCTCCTATACGAGGGAGCGACCCATTGAACGTTACTGGCATCAG
>DDLS01000156.1:42535-42751 GCA_002340255.1 Cyanobacteria bacterium UBA2566 | reverse complement strand
TTTCCTCTGCTTGAACTGGATTACGAAAGGGTTCAAATACCGTTGGCACTTGGGTTAGATCGGCTAATAATCCCAATTGAGCTATGCCTTCTGGATGCGGAAAAGATGGCATAAAAAACACATCAATTTCACGAATCTCTGAGACCACATCTCAACTGATCTTGACTTCTCCAAAAGGTTTCAGCAACTCTCGGAGATACAGCGCGAAGCGCTGCT
>DDLS01000156.1:0-42429 GCA_002340255.1 Cyanobacteria bacterium UBA2566 | reverse complement strand
ACAGCGCAAAGCGCTGTATTCTTTAGCCAACCGATCGTGGACAAAACGAGTCATAATTTTCTCTTAAAAATTGCGAAACCCAGTATAGTATAGTGCCGTGACTGGGAATGGTAGAAAAACACAGTTTTTGGACTCTATTCCTTTCGACTTCTCTCAGGGAGCGGTAATCATGGTTAATTTCTGAATCATCCATTTCCAAGCATCTTCGAGTAACGTATACAAAACGGGGACAACAATTAAACTTAATAAAGTAGACGTAATTAATCCCCCCATAATTGCAACTGCCATGGGTTGGCGTAATTCTGCGCCTGCGCCAAATCCAAGGGCAATGGGGAGCATTCCTAACAAAGTCGAGCCAGTCGTCATTAAAATCGGTCTGAGGCGCACTTTTCCGGTTTCTAATAAAGCTGTATAGCGATCGATTCCTTTCTGGCGCAATTGGTTGGCATAGTCCATTAAAAGCAGAGCATTTTTATCTAAAAGTCCCAGAAGAAAGATTAAGCCCAAGAGGGAAATCATACCAAAATCACTTTGGGTAATGAGTAAGGCTAACATCGCTCCGACAATGGATAAAGGGAGACATAAACCGACAACAATGGGTTCTTCTAGACGACCAAATAAGAGCCAAAGGAGCAAGAGCATGGAAAGAATTGAAAACGTTAAAGTTGTGCCAAAACTGCCCAATACTTCGCTACTGGATGCCCCTTCTCCACCAATAATGAGGCGGATATTTTCTGGGAGTATAGTATCAGCAATTTCGATGATTTCATCGCTAATATTGCCGATCGCCGCTCCATCCGTTAAATTGGCACTGAAGATCGTCACCCGCTCTCCCTGGTAGCGATCGATGCGCTCAGGAATATCTCCCGATTGACGGACTCCAGTTTCGGTAACCTCTAAATCGGCTAATCCAGCCAGTTGCGCTAAACGCTCTTGAAATCTTTGCGCGGCTTGATTTAGCTCTACTAAATTCTCTCCCGCTAACATCACTTGCACGGGCTTTTGATCTACCGTATCTACAAATTGGATATCTTCCACGCTGAGGGTGACTCTAGGGATTTTTGGGAGTTCTTCCCGTAGGTGTTGCTGCATTTCTAACGTGCTTAACTGGCGATCGCCCTTCAACATCACCCGCATCTTTCCCTTATTTGCTTCTCCCCGCAACCCCATGATGGTATAGACTCTTTCCACATCCGGAAGACTCAACACCACTTCCTCCAACTCTTCCGCCACGTTGCGAGACTTGCGTAAAAGAATCGGTTCGGGAGATTGAACAAGACTCGCTAACCAACTGAACGATCCCCGATCTTCGGATGTTTCCGTGGAGGGAGGAGCGCTAAATTTCGGCAGTTCTGAGGTATAGACGATGTTAAACTCCCCGCGATCGAGTTGAGGGATAAAACCCTTGGGAATAAAAGGAATTAGGGCAATCCCAGCGATGAAACTGAAGAGGGCAATACTCACAACTATCCATCGATGGTGTAAACACCATCCCAAGAGCTGACCATAGGCGCGAGAAACCCCATATCGGCGAACAGGCTTCTGTTGAAACGTTTTTTCTCGTTTGAGCCAATCTACGGCTAAAATCGGCGTGAGAGTGCGAGCCACGAACAAAGAGGCGATCGTGGCTGCGGAAATGGTTAAGCCAAAGGGTTTAAAAAACTGTCCAACTGTGCCTCCCATAAAGGCAACCGGGAGGAAAACGGCAACAATGGTAAGGGTAGAGGCAGCTACCGTTAAACCAATTTCATTCGTAGCCGCGATCGCCGCTTTTAACGGAGATTTTCCTAATTCTACATGGCGAGCAATATTTTCAATCTCGACAATCGCATCATCGACAATAATCCCAATCACCAAGGCTAACGCCAACAGGGTAATCGTTTCGAGATTAAACCCATAAATTGCCATCACAATAAACGTCGCTAACAGGGAAATAGGAATGGCTAAAGCCGCGATCAGCGTGGCAGGGATATTCCAGAGAAAGGCAAAAATCACCAATACCGCTAAGGCGATCGCCAAAAATAACGCATCAATAGTCGATTGTGTCGCTTCTTGAATATATTCTGCGTCCGTATCAGCTAAAACTAACTGTAAATCTGTGTGATTCTCCTGTAATTGGGCAACTTCATCCTCAATGCGATTCACCACATCCAACGTATTCGCATTGCGGCGCTTTACCACACTCAACGCCAGAGCATTTTCCCCATTAAATCGTACTAACGTTGGGGGATGTTGGGTCGCCAAAACCTCTTCTAATTGAGGATTGGGTAGGGTTTCCCGGTTGCGATCTAAACCATCTCCCCATATATCTACCCGTAATACTCCCTCGACGGCGGATAATTCCGGAACAAAAGAGGATACCGCGACTTCACGCAACGTTTCCAAAGAAAGGGTTTGGCTGAGGATAGCATAACTAATTACGCTCGACTCATTTAAATTGAGAGGAATGACCTCAACTTTTGTGTCCTGGGGTAGGGACAATTGGTTTAAATCGGTTTCCAATTGGGGCGCGATCGCCTCCAAATTCACCCCCACTTCAAAAATGCCATTCACCACCGTTTGTCCGGGATAAACTAAAGAGCGGCTATGATTTAATCCAGGGAGATCTTGCAGTTGAGTTTCAATCGGTTCCGTTAGTTCAGCTTCTATATCTAAAGGGGTAGATAAAGGAGCAGAAGCATGAACCACCACCACCGGAAACGTAATATCCGGAAAAAGAGCATACTTGAGGGAACTAAACGCAAAAATCCCCGCTACCATTACCGCGATCCAAAATCCCAGCGTGATGCGGGGGGTGGCGATCGCCCAGCGAGAAATATTTAACCGCTCCCGCCATTTCTGCTGGCGTTTTGTCCCTTTTGACGATCTTCCTTTCCCTTCATTCACAGCCATACCCCTGAAGTGCCCATAAAAAATCCCCAAATCATGGGGACGCTAACATTAAAAAGACTCAAACCTTATCTTAAAATAATTGAACGGCACACTGTTGCCCAATTTCTAGGAATTGAGGAGGATCTTCTCTTTTTTTCTCCGCTTCAGCAATCAGCTTTTGATAGTCACCATGACTGAATTGAGCTTGAAACTCAGTGAGTACGCATTCACATAAGGGTTCAATTAAATCGGGAGGTAAAAACGTCTCAGTTTCTTCACGACAGTTCTTTAGAATCTCATTCACTGCGTCTTCGGGATAGACATGAGGCGTTGGGGTTGGAGTTGACTGCGCTCTGGTGAGGGGAGTTATCCCTAAACATCCTAAACCGATCAGGGTTGCTAACCCCTTTTTCCATGAATCCATCATTACTCTTTTCCTTGAATCCTCAATCAATTAAAATAGCTGGGCAGTATCGAAGTTTGGGACATGCTCTAAGTTCCCCATCGATCGCCATTTCCGCCGTTGCAACTGAGAATAGATACCTTGGATCGGATCGCCAGCCCTAAATTCTCATCACCGACTGTAATTTTAGTCCCTCAAGGGGCTGAATATCATGCTGTTCGTCGAGGTATGGGTGCTTTGCCTTTATCCTCTCCGTTGCCAAGTGTCTATCCCATTCCCATGGGAAGTGAACCCGTCAGCAAGTATTTACAACAGTGGATTACAGAAATTATACCCGATCGCCCAACTCTTCTTGTCCTGGGATTAGCGGGTAGTTTATCTGCTCAACACCGAGTGGGTGATGTGGTTGTGTATCAACAATGCTGTAATTTAGCTCCAGAACAACCTCTACAGAGTCTAGAGTGCGATCGCGCCTTAACTGAATTCCTGAGCGATCGACTCACTCCCCATACCCAACCCGTAACTGGCTTAACCAGCAGTCATATTATTACTCAAGCAACTAAAAAACAGAACCTCGGTCAAACCTACCAGGCTTCGGTTGTCGATATGGAAGGATTTGCGATTTTAAAAACTTTACAGAGCGCAGGCATTGCTGTGGGAATGGTGCGGGTAATTGGCGATCGCCACAATCAAGACCTGCCTAATCTCAATGATGCCATAAACGCCCAAGGTCAACTTGCCCCCATTCCCCTTGCCCTACAAATGCTCAAACATCCCCTGAATGCCATGAACCTCATTCACGGATCGCTCAAATCATTGCCCATTCTCTCTGCGATCGTGATTCAACTCTATAAAGATACCTAACGGCGATCGGGGCGACTAAAAATCCGGTTTTCCTATTCCCCATTCCCTATTCCCCCTTAATTAAACTCCCGTAAACTCCTCGGATCGAGGGCATCGCGCAACCCATCCCCCAAAAGATTAAACGAGAGAACTGTTAAAATAATCAAGATCGCAGGAGGCCAAACTAACCAAGGTTGCAAGACTAAAATCGAGGCATTCGTCCCCGCAGATAATAAATTTCCCCAAGAGGGATCGGGTTCTTGAATCCCCAAGCCAATCAGACTTAAAACCGATTCAGCCACAATAAACCCAGGAATAGCCAGAGTTGCGGAAATAATCACATAGGTCGCCGTTTGGGGCAAGACATGGCGAACAATAATATAAACCGGATTAGCTCCCATCGCCTTCGCCGCTTGTACAAATTGTTGCTCTTTAATCGATAGGACTTGACCTCGAATCACCCGTGCCAATCCCGACCAACTGATAAAAGAAGTAATAATGACAATCAGGAGAAACCGTTGAGCGCTGGTGAGTTGGGGCGGAATCACCGCAGCTAGGGCAACCAATAGATAAATACCGGGAATGGTCATTAGCACCTCCACCAGTCGCATCAAAATCGCATCTGTCCAACCGCCAAAATAACCCGATATACCGCCCACGAGCATCCCTAGGGGAAAAGAAATCAAAATTCCCACTAAACCGATACTGAGGCTAATTTGACCGCCCCAGAGAAGACGACTGAACTGGTCTCTCGCTTGCCGATCTGTGCCCAAGAGATTGAGCCGTCCTTCTCCTTGTGTTCCAAAAAGATGGAGATTCGCGGGAATGATACCCAGTATTTTATAGTCATCTCCCTGGACAAACAGACGTAGAGGTGAGGGACGACTCCGGTCTATAATCAGGGGGCGATCGCCTGTATCTAAATCTGTCGCTCCCTGGGTTACCGGATAGACACGCGGCGACAATTGCCCTTGCTCATTCAACCACTCAATAGGCGTAGGTGGTAAAAGAGAGCCATCAAGTTGGGAACTATAGGGACTGTAAGGGGCAAAAAAACCCGCACCGAGCACCACAATATAGAATATTATCAGAATCACTGCTCCCACCTGAGCAAGGGGATTTTTGCTCAGTTTCTGCCACCAATCCACGGCTGTACCTCTTCAACTCTGGATTTCCTATTGTGCCATGGATTGACCCAAGAGGATGGCTATATTAACTGTAAAGTATCGATCAAAAATAGATGGAGCCAAAGAGTTTGTCCCACATGCTTTACAATGCGTAATACTATAAAGAAGAGATAAAGATTACTAGACCCTAGGCAATGCTAACGCCTAGACCCAAAGCGTCCACATCGGAGGGATACATGAGTCAACAGCCACTCAGTGAGATCGACAATTCACCCAAACCAACTGAACCCCAAGACACTCAAACGACTGAAAGCATAGATCCTCAGAATGGGAGCAGAAAGCCTGGGTTGCTGTTGGGTTTAGGTATTGGCCTAGCAGTAGGTGCGTTGGCAACTTATGTCTTCAATACCCTCAACCGCTCTGAACCAACCCCTGTCCAACCGGTAACTACTTCTCAATCGGCCGATCCTGTGCAAACAGTTACTCTAGCCACGGTAGAATCAACGAAAATACCCAGCACATTCACGGCAACTGGGACAGTAGATGCGTATGACCTGTTACCCGTGCTACCCGAAGTGATGGATTTACAAATCCGCCAAGTGCTAGTCGATGAAGGGGATTGGGTAGAAAAAGGGCAATTGATGGTGGTATTAGATGATTCGGTTTTGCAAACCCAAATCCGCCAAGTCCAGGCAGATGTAGAAGCGAGTCGCGCTGTAGTACAAGAGCGGCAAGCGGCAGTGGAACAAGCCAAATCAGCTCTACAGGGAGCATTGGCGGCGAAAGCAGAAGCTCAAGCGGGCAAGCAACAGGCGATCGCCTCTTTAGCCCAAGCCCAAGCAGAACTCGAACAGACAGAACGGGATTTGCAGCGATCCGAAACCCTTGCCGCAGAAGGAGCCATTAGCACCCAAGAAGTGGATTTAAGCCGCACAAGGGCTAAGAATGCTCGGGAAGCGGTGCAAGTGGCTAAGGCAAATCTGAATAGCGCTGAAGCTAGAATCAGTAGTGCAACCGCCAATGTGAATAGTGCCCAAGCCACTATCGGCAGTATGACCGCGAATGTAAATACGGCTTTAGCCCAACTACAAAGTCAACAAGCGAGGGTAGAACAACAGAAAACCTATCTTGCCCAAACCCAGGTTACCGCACCATCGAGTGGTAGGGTCAGCGAACGTAGCGCACGGGTGGGAGATTTGGCTAATCGAGAGACCCCCCTCTTTCGGATTATCAACCAAGGCGCTCTAGAATTAGAACTGAAAATCCCTGAAACCCAACTGAGTCAGGCGAACATTGGGGCCCCAGTTACCTTAACCTCGGATGCTGATAGTCGGATCGATATCAAGGGTACGATTCGGGAAGTGGCTCCCCTGGTTGATGCTAATACTCGCCAAGCAACGGTGAAGATTGACCTTCCGTCCTCTACCCTCTTGCGACCGGGGATGTTTTTACAAGCGAGTATTACCGCGCAAACGTTGCAAGGACTGGTGGTTCCCGCGCAAGCGGTTCAACCCCAAGCTGATGGTAGCGCCCTGATTTATCAAGTTGATGAAAACGATCGGGCGATCGCCCGCACGGTAGAAGTGGGTTCCCCCCTAGGGGGAGATTCTACCAATGTCGAAATTAAACAAGGTCTGAATTTAGGCGATCGTATCGTCGTCCTCGGTGCAGGATTTATCAGCGAAGGTGATATCGTCCGTGTCGTAGACAGCAGTGTCCTGAATCCTACTGTCAATTAGTGAGATGCTCCTGACAGGTGGACGCGGGGACACCCAGACACAGGGAAGATTATTGCCCATACCCTGCTTCCTATTCCACCTATTGCCTATTGCCTTTCCCCTCTCTTGCCTTTAAACAAAAATGTCTTTCAAAATCTCCTCCTGGTCAATACACAAGCCTGTTCCCACCCTCGTCGTCTTCCTGATTTTAGCGATCGTGGGCATGTTTTCCTTTACCCAATTGGGTATTGATGAAAATCCCAATATTGATGTCCCCTTTGTTTCTGTGACCATTGTCCAACCCGGAGCCGGGCCAACAGAACTGGAAACCGAAGTGACCAAAAAAGTTGAAGATGCCATAGCCTCTATAGAAGGAGTCGATGAGCTTCGCTCAACAGTAACCGATGGTGAGTCAAGTACTAGGATTATGTTTGAGCTGGAAACCAACAGCGATACAGCAACCAACGACGTTCGCAATGCGATCGCCCAAATTCGGCAAAGCCTACCCCAAGATATCGAAGACCCCATTGTTCAAAAAATTGATTTTCTGGGTGAATCGGTGATCGGTTATGCCGTTACTTCGCCCCAGCGCTCTGTCGCAGAACTGAG
Organism: Cyanobacteria bacterium UBA2566; assembly: GCA_002340255.1. Taxonomy (GTDB): domain Bacteria; phylum Cyanobacteriota; class Cyanobacteriia; order Cyanobacteriales; family Desertifilaceae; genus Roseofilum. The sequence continues at coordinate 34,858 of DDLS01000156.1, read as the reverse complement.
CGATCTGGTAGATCGCGACATCACTCGTGACCTACTCTCTGTTCCTGGTGTCGCCAGAGTAGACCGTATTGGTGGAGTTGACGAAGAAATTCGTATCGACCTCAACCCCACCCGTCTGCAAGCCCTGGGAATTACTGCCAGCGAAGTCAACCAGCAAATCCGCGACTTTAACATCAACCTCCCTGGAGGGCGATCGCAAACTGGAGGCACAGAAAAAAGCATTCGCACCCTAGGGAGTGCTGCCACCCTAGAGACCCTCAAAACCTATCGTATTGTTCTCCCCAATGGCGAGGATATCCCCCTCACCAGCCTAGGAGAAGTTAACAATGGATTTGCTGAACCCCGTCAAGTTTCCCGCTTAACTATCAAAGATAATCCGGATGTTCAGCAAACCCCCGTAGTGGGCTTTTCCGTGTGGCGCAGTAGTGGCTCTACCCTAGTCAGTGTAGAAGAAGGAGTGCAGAAAAAAGTAGCCCAACTGCAAGAAACTCTGCCTGAAGATATTCAACTGGAGCTGATCTTCACCAACGCCGACTATATTCGCCTCTCCTATCAAGCCTCCATTGATGCCCTAGTTGTAGGCTCTCTCCTAACTGTGGTTACGGTGGGCATATTTTTAAGAGATTGGCGGGGTACGCTGATTACCGCCTTTGCCTTGCCTCTATCGATTATTCCCACTTTTATCGTTTTGCGTTCTCTAGGGTATACGCTCAATGATATGACCTTACTGGGGTTTGCTCTAGCGATGGGAAACCTGGTCGATGATGCCATCTGTATGATTGAAAATATCAGTCAGCACATTCAGATGGGTAAGCGACCCTTCCAAGCCGCCTTAGATGCAGCCAATGAAATTGGTTTAGCGGTCTTAGCCACAACTGCCACTATTGTCGCAGTCTTTGTCCCAGTGGCCTTTATGGGAGGGATTCCGGGTAAATTTTTCCGACCCTTTGGCATCACGGTTTCAGTAGCCACCTTGTTTTCTACTCTGGTGGCGACGACTATGACCCCTATGTTGGCCGCTTATCTGTTAAAAGGGAAAAAAGTAGAAGAAACTTCATTGCTGAAAGAACAGAACCCAGATACACCCTCCTATCACCTGAATTCAGAATTAACTCATCGAGGGTTTCGTTGGGGTCAACGTACATTTCATCCCTATCGCAGACTCCTAGGCTGGGCCCTATCCCATCGCATCGTTACTTTAATGATTGCAGTAGCTTTCTTTGTTGGATCGATGCAACTGATTCCCTTGATTCCCACAGGATTATTTGGAGGATATGACCGGGGTTTAAGTCGGGTAACTATTAAGTTGCCTCCTGGCTCTCCTTTGAGTTTAACGGACCAGGTGATGCAGACAACCACTGAGATGCTCCAAGATCACCCAGCCTTTAGAAGTGCCCTAGCTAGTGCAGGGGAAGGAGACTCTGGCATTAATGAAGCCTTAATCACTGTGAATCTTTTACCTCCAGAAGTGCGGGGAATTTCCCAGAAAGAGTTTGAGCAACAGATGCGCCAGAAGTTTGTAGAAATTCCGGGAGCGCGGGTGACTTTCCAAGCGGCAGGAGCGGCTGGAAATGCCACTGATGTCTCAGTGGTTCTCAGCAGTGAAACTCCAGAATTGCTCAAGAGTACGGCAGATGAGTTAGAGAGCTTTATGCGTGGGATTTCAGGATTAGTAGAGGTTACTTCTAGTGCCAGCTTGGTGAAACCTGAGTTGTTGATTACTCCAGATCCAGAGCGGGCAGCAGATTTGGGTGTATCGGTGGAGGCGATCGCCCGTACCGCCTCTTTAGCCACGATTGGTGATAATGATGCTAACCTAGCTAAGTTTAATCTCCCCGATCGCCAAATTCCCATTCGCATACAAATTGGCACTGAAGAGCGCAATGATATAGAAACTCTGCGGAATTTGCGCGTCCCCAGTCAAAATGGGGGGGTAGTTCCTCTGATGGCAGTCGCTGATATTCATATTGGTAGCGGTCCTTCCCAAATTGACCGCTTTGACCGCCTGCGTCAAGTTTCCCTAACTGGCAATTTACAAGGGATTTCCCTGGGGCAAGCCATGGAACCGATTAATGAGTGGTTAGAAACTAATTTGCCCCCCGAAGTTCAGCAACAACCCTCTGGGGATGTGGAGATTATGATCGATATTTTTTCTCGATTTGCCACTGCTCTAGGCCTGGGAATTCTGGGAATATACGCTATTTTAGTTCTGTTGTATAACAATTTTCTCTATCCCATTACGATCATGGTTGCTCTTCCCCTATCTGTGGGTGGAGCCTTACTGGCTTTGATGATTACCCAAAAAGAATTGGCATTCTATGCCCTAATTGGGATTGTGCTGCTTATGGGATTGGTGACTAAAAATGCAATTCTGTTGGTCGATTGTGCCTTGGCTAATATGCGCGAGCAAGGAATCTCCTTAAAACCGGCCTTAATTGCTTCTGGGATCTCTCGTCTGCGACCCATTTTTATGACGACGTTCTCGACCATTGCTGGGATGACCCCCATTGCTTTAGGGTTAGGAGCAGGCGCTCAAATGCGATCGCCTATGGCTATCTCGGTAATTGGCGGTATGACAACAGCAACGTTATTAACCTTGGTGGTTGTACCGACCTTATTTACCTATGTTCATGGTTTCAGTCGTTGGTTATTGCGTTTAGTTCAAGGCAAACCCTCTCAACGACCTCGCCTGGCACTCTCTTCCGAAGTGAAAAAGAGCCAATTCAATTAAGCCATAGTAGGGTGCCCTGCGGTTTCGCGATCGCACCCTACACTAACTTTCCTTTAACCAAAAAGTTGTTTTAACCAATCTGTAAAATGCTTGGCTAACTCAGCGTCAGCATTCAATTTTTTTGCGCCTATCGCTTTTCCTGGAGGAAAACCGGGTTCATCTCGCCAAGCTAAATAAGTACAAAGCTCCGCTTTACGATAATGCTGGTCTTTAAAGTCTGTCAATTTACGATTTTTAGCTTCAGCAACACATTCTTGGGCAAATCGGAAGGTATCCTTCCAATCTAGCGGAACTAATTTAATACAAAGATCTTCTACAATACCCTCATCAATATTATTTGGCATTAGCCAAAACCCTAATTTAGGCTTATCTTCGTAACCTTGAATAATTGTGCCATTTATCGTCGGATTTTGAGGAAAATTGTAATCATAATCTTGCAACTTTTTCTGTATACGATTCCACTGAGTCATGATTGATTTATCCGCATCTAAAACCGTACCTATCACTTCTGGAGTATCTGGGCGAATAATCAAGGAATTCAAATTTTTCAAGGCTAGATCAATACCTTCACAATCATGAATCCTAAAGTTATTAGAAACACTCTGTTTTTTACACAATGCCATCACGATATGACAATCATTATTGCCTTCTACAAGTAAGATTTTTTTGATTTCAGAAGAGTTGAGATCTTGTTTGCAAGGATCGGACATAGGAGTATTGCTTAACGAATATAAATTTCTGATTCTAGAGAATCCATTAATTGTTCTAAAGTATATTCAGTTGCTTTAATGTTGTCCTGTTTAGACTCTAGACGAAACACCGATCCTGACTCTGGATACTGGTTCCAAATTTTCCCAAAACTTTTCACGCAATCATAACTGTGAGTTGTGGCGAATACTTGAATATTGAGTTTTTCTGCAATCTGAAAAATAACTTCCCAAACTTTAGACTGAACTGTCCAATGCAACCCATTTTCTAATTCGTCAATCAGTAAGCATCCATTTTTGCTATTCACAAGACAAAGTAAAATTTCCAATAAATGATTAACCCCATCTCCCAAAGTTTTCATGGGTAAAGGTTCATCAATTCCTTCAAGTTTTACCAAAGGAATTCGTATAGAACCACTTTGATTTCCATTCGGCTGTACAAAGGAGATGTCTGAAATTCTAGGCTCAATTAAATTCAAGCCGGAAATTACTTCTGATTTTAAAGGGGTTAAGCTAGTTGCATCCCATAATTGAGCAATGCTATGATCTCGTTTTTTCTTCATTGGTATAGATTGACAAGAAACAGTATTATCCTTTAGAGGTATTGAGAAAAGTTTGTTTTCAAAAACCTTCAGGTCAATAAGTCGAAGATTTTTACCTTCCTCATGAACAACAATAGAAGAAAAAACATCTGGAATTTCTCCATCAGATTTTAGGGAATCAAGATCAACTGGAACTTTTCTCAGAACTCCTTGTTCTTGTTGTACTTGGTATGGCATTAATTTAATATGGAATTCCTTTATGTAAGGTGCTTCTGAAAGCAAAATTCCTTCCTCACCTATTTCTGGTAATTGATGTTTAAAAAACAAGTGACGCAGATTTTCTAAGGTTAAGTTTTTCATGTCTAGCGGCTTTTCTTTAAACCAGTTTTCTTGCCGTCCATCTATCAATTCAAAAAGTACATCTTGAGACACTCTGCTGGCATAAATACGGATTGCTTCTAAAAACGTACTTTTGCCAACATTATTTTTCCCAACAATCAGATTGACACGACTTAAGGATTTAATTTGCAGTTCGCGAAATATTCTAAAATTCTTGATATAAAACGATTTCAGCATGATATCAACCGAGGAAATACACTCCAATTAGGGATTGGACGCATCCAACCCCTAAACATCAGGTTAACTTAAAACCCAATTCACCAAGGAGCGAACGGGGAAACCGGTTGCACCCGCGCTATGGTAGCGGTAATCTTTATCTGTCCAAACGGGGCCGGCAATATCTAAATGTATCCAAGGAGTTTCCTTGATAAACTGCTTCAAAAATAGGGCCGCAGAAATTGAACCGCCTGCCCTTGAACCGGCGTTTTTCATATCAGCAACGACGGATTTCATGCTATCAAAATAGGTCTCTTCTAAGGGCATCCGCCAAAACTGTTCTCCGGCAAGTTCGGAGCTGTTGATAAAGTCGGCGGCTAGGGTATCATCGGCTGTCCATAACCCACCAATTTTATTGCCCAAAGCGACAACACAAGCTCCGGTTAAGGTGGCGAGATCGACGATCGCCTCCACACCCAGTTTTTCGGCAAACACCAAGGCATCTGCTAACGTAAGACGACCTTCGGCATCCGTATTATTGACCTCAATGGTTTTGCCATTGGAAGCTTTGAGAATATCCCCCGGATGCATGGCATGACCGCTAATCATATTTTCGGTCGCTGCTGAGATAAAATGAACTTCAACATCGGGTTTTAATTGGGCGATCGCCTTGGCTGCACCTAATGTGGCTCCTGCACCTCCCATGTCGGTTTTCATCATCTCGATGCTACTCCCCGCACCCGCTTTGATATTCAAGCCACCCGAGTCAAAGGTTAAGCCTTTACCGACGATGGCTAACTTGCGGCGCGGTGTACCTTGGGGTTTATAGGTGAGATGGATAAATTGAGGGGGAAGATCGGAGGCTTGGGCAACCCCCAAAAATGCTCCCATTCCCTGTTCTTCACATTCTTTTTGCCCTAAAATTTCCAGCTCTAAGCCATATTCGGAGGCAATCGCCTGTGCTGTTTCTGCTAAAGTAATTGGTGTTACCTCATTGGCGGGAGCTGCCACCAATTCCCGTGCTAAAATCACCCCAGAACAGATAATGGTGGCTTTTTCTAGAGCCGCTTCTGTACCGCCTAACCCCAACAGCGCCACCGTTTGCAACTCTGGGGGTTTCTCCTCTGGTTCTGACTTAAAGCGATTATCCTGATGTAAGCCTAACTCAATTCCTTCGGCGATCGCCTGAGCGGTTAAGTGGCGATCGTCATTCAACAGGGGAAAACTAAGACCTAAACTTTGGCAGCGTTCCTTTTGTGCCAACTTAGCTGCCGATGCTCCTCCTTGACGCAGAGTTTCTACACTCAGCTTTTCCGCTTTCCCCAAGCCCAGCAAAATCAGTTTGCGGATCGGGTATTTTTTCCCTAAGCGAGTAAATATTGTACTGCCGTCTTTACCCTTAAACTCTGCATCTTCAATGAACTCAGCCAGAGCGCCGTCTAGCTTCTCATCCAGTTGTCCTAGATCCGCACTCAGTTCTACCGCATCCTCAAAAAAGCCCAGGGCAAGCGCATCCCCCGTCCAATCTAACCGTGGCGTATCTGTAGGTTTGAATTCCATCGTTATTGATAATAAGTGTACCGTTTCCTTTTACTTAGTATAGTGGGGTAGCGAGCCTTAGACTATGCCTTAGACTATCCTAACCAGGAGAAATTGCAATCATATAATTCGCATTTGCCGATCGCTTTAGCTTCTCTAAAAGCTGTCCTTGCCGTAGAGTCAGAGAATATCAAAGCGCTGACTACAATCTTGATGTCAATTACAATTCTGTTGGTTTTCACGATCGAGAAATGACTCTAGAAATTCTAGAGTTATTTCGTTAGCAATCGCTTGTTGGCTTGCTTCTTCCATGAGTTCTAGAAATAGCCTCTCTCCAGTGAAAGCGAGCGTTGGGGGTGAGGGCTATACTTCATGCAATAAAGAAAGGCTATATAACCAATCCTCTGGGTAAGCATTAATCGCTCTAGTGTGAGTGTAAGATCGGCACGGATGTAAATTTGCGATTAAGATCGGGGAATATACAGCGTAAAGCTAATCTTTTATGCTGGCTGAAACCTATGCCCCGGTTCCGTTCGTCTCCTAACCCGATCGCTATTTCTACCCCAATCATGTCTAACCCTAAATCTAATCTTCCTCTCATTTTCTCGATCGCCGGAGTCAGTCTAGGGGCAATTGTTGGGGGGGCGATCCTCCATCAAACCCATCTGGATCGCCAAATCGCTGATGAAGTGAGCTCTTGGCTACCCGAAGTTCCGTCTGAAAAACCAACGTTTCAGCTTAACCCGACTCAAGTACAGCAATCCAAAATTGCCCAGTTGGTGAAACTTTCGCCGACTGAGCGCCAACCCTATCTGGAAGCGATGAGCCAACAACCGAGTCATCCAGAACATCCTCGCGCTCGCTATCTATTGGCGATGGATCGGTTGGCTCAAAATCAACCCCAAGAGGCGATCGCCACTTTAGAGAATTTAGAAACCCGTTATCCTCTCCTAGCCGCTCATATTCTTTCTCAACGCGCCCAAGCCTATGCCCAATTAGGGGAAACCACGCAAGCCGCAGCGACGTGGCAAAAGATTTTTACTACCCATCCCAATCATCCTGTGGCGGCTGAAGCCCTCTATGAGTTAGGCAAAACGAATCCTAAACTGTGGGAAGAGGCGATCACCAAATTTCCTGCCCATCCCCGCACCGTAGAAATGGCGGCGAATCAACTGGCGACGAATCCCAACTCGTTGCCCCTATTGCGCCTGCTGGCTAAACATGCTCTCTACAAACCTGACTATACTGAACTTCTAGATCGCCTCACCCAAACCCACAGCGCCCAACTTACCCCTGAAGATTGGGAAATTATCGCCTTTGGTTATTGGGAAAAAATTGAGTATGGCAAAGCCGGTGCAGCCTATGCCAAAGCGCCTCCCACACCCAAAAACCGATATCGGGCGGCAAGAGGGTTGCACCTTGGAGGCAAAACCCAAGAAGCGATCGCCGCCTATAAATTCTTGTATAGTAGTTACCCCAATGAGAAAGAAACTGCCCAAGGCTTAATTCATCTTTCCCGGTTAGTCGATCTGCAACCCGCACAAGAGTATCTGAATATTGTCATTGATCGGTTTCCCCACAAAGCCGCCGCCGCTCTGGTAGAACAAGGCAAAGTGTTAGACGCGCTCAAAAGTTCCCAATCTGCAAAACAGGCGCGGCAGTCGATTTTAACCCAATATAGTCAATCAGAAGAAGCAGCCAAACTCAGATGGCAACAAGCCGAAGATGCCGCCGACAAGGGTAACTTACTGCAAGCCTGGAGACTTGCCCAGGAAATCACCGTAGAAAACCCAGAGACAGAGTACGCTCCCGAAGCCGCCTTTTGGGTAGGGAAATGGGCGAAAAAACTGGGCAGGGAGCGGGATGCCAAAGCTACCTTTGAATATGTGCTACAGCGCTACCCTGAATCCTACTATGCCTGGCGATCGGCTCTCATGCTCGGATGGAATGTGGGCGACTTTACCAGCGTTCGCTATCTCGAACCCGACGTAGAATATAGCATCCCTCGCCCCCTATTACCCGCCGGTTCTGAAACCCTGAAAGAACTTCATCAACTGGGACAAGATCGAGAGGCTTGGATGCTGTGGCAAGTCGAATTTACTAACTTGATGGAACCCACTGTTGCCCAGCAGTTTACTGATGGTATTCTGCGCTTGCAAGTTGGCGATTATTTAGACGGAATCTTCATGCTCAATAGCCTGGCATGGCGGGACGATCCTGAAGAGCAAAAACAATATCAAATGCTCCGTCAACAACTCGCCTATTGGCAAGCCCTCTATCCTTTTCCCTATCTAGAATCCATTGAAAGTTGGTCAAAAGATCGGCAACTCAATCCCCTTTTAGTCACGGCTCTAATTCGCCAAGAATCTCGATTTATGCCCCAAATTCAATCCATCGTTGGCGCTACTGGATTAATGCAAGTGATGCCAGAAACTGGGGAATGGATCGCCGGTAAAATCAATCTTGCCAGTTATCAGTTGGACAATCCGAATGATAATATAAAGTTGGGAACCTGGTATTTAGACTATACCCACAGCGAGTATAGCAATAATTCCTTGTTGGCTGTAGCGAGTTACAATGCTGGTCCAGGGAATGTAGCCGATTGGCTGAACCGTTTCGGTTTCCGCGATCCTGATGAATTTGTGGAAAAAATACCCTTTCCTGAAACCTATGGCTATGTCAAATCTGTATTTGGAAATTACTGGAATTATCTGCGTTTGTATAATCCAGAAATTATCCAAAAAATGGAAAAGATTAACTAAGTGAAGGATATTTTAACTGGATACAACGCTTTGGGATTACATGGCGTTTGTTGCGTAGCTCACCAACTCTCAAAACTTTCGGAAAAAATAAACTCAATTGATGTGTCGAGAAACCGGGTTTCTTGCAGAAACCCGGTTTCTATGCCAATTGGCGCTCAGAATTAACCGACTAACACCTTAACCTTATCCATAATGCCAACGGGGTCAATACCTTGATAGGGGAACTGTTCCCACAGTCCACCGCATCCTTCCTTATGCACGCCCAAATAAGCAAACTTCGGTGTTAATCCCCGTTCCAGTAACCAGGAACCAAACCGGCTACCTAAACCCGTTTTGCGGTTAAAAGATTCAACCACCAAGACAAAGGGAGCATTTCCCACTTTGGTCATCATCTCTTCATCGATTACATTGAGAGTTGATTTATTAATTAAACCCACATCAATGCCGTCTTGCTTCAACCGTTCAACCGCATCTAGAGCGCGATAGAGACCATCCCCAAAGCTGACAATATAACCGGCAGTTCCTTCGCGAATCACTTCATCTTTGCCAGGGGTAAAGGTGTAACCTTCACCATAGAGTTCCTTACCTTCGCTATCGAGTAAGAAGGGAACTTTAGAACGAGTGGAGAAAATAAACCGCAGTCCGGGTTGAGGGAAGACAGCTTCCACGCAAGCCTTCATTTGTCCGGCATCGGCTGGGAAATAAACCCTGGTTTCATAGCCATCATCTAACCCATTATCGGCAAACAGATTATTGATGCCGAAGTGACAGGTATTGTCTGCCATGTCATCAATTCCCGCGTGGGAGAAATGACAGAGGAGATTAGAATAATTGAGGCGAGCCATGGTAATTTCAGAGATGCACATCTCCAGAAAGGCGCTAAAGGTAGCAAAAATTCCTTGCTTGCCTTTCTCCATGCCAAAGCCAGCCGCAGCCGAGAGGTTACCCCGCTCCATAATGCCGCCACTGACAAAAATTTCGGGATGAGCTGCATGGATTTTGTTTAAGCCACAGGAGCCTTCTAAGTCGCTATCAACACAGAGAACGTTTTGTTTGCGCTCTTCTTCACTCATGCGTCCGAGAATCGCCACTACAGATTCTCCAAAGACATTCCGGTTCGAGCCAACTTTGTCACTCGAACCGAGGAAAGTATAGCTTTGTGAAGGTTTTTCAATAGCCTTGAGGTATTCAACTGCGGCGGTATGACCCCGTTGTTCTAAATATTGCAGTGCCAATTTTAAGGAAATGACATCATGACCGTGATTCGATCCTTCGAGTCCTTCGATACCAGGACACATGGGACGCTTGTTAATCACTGCAACGGGGCCAGGAGTATTGATGGCTTCGCAGAGACGACTGTAAAGATCATCAATGTCTTCTCCGTTGCCTTCGAGAATCTTTACGCCATGACCGGCAAGGGTTTGGGCAACGTTAAAGCCCGGTAAATACTTAGATGGATTGCCGGCAATGGTGACATCATTATCATCAATAATCAGTTTGACATTGATGTATTGGGCGACGGCTAACCGGGCAGCTTCTGCGTCGTTTCCTTCTTGCTGGGAACCATCGGAACCAAGACAGAAGACTGTTTTACCTGGGTTTGCTAGGGCAACTCCGTTAACGTAGGGCCACATATGACCTAAACGCCCAGAACTAAATTTTACACCGGGAGTTAAACCGAGTTCGGGGTGTCCGGGGAGGTGGTGATGGGCTTCGCGATAGTGGAGCAGTTTTTCTGCTGGCATGTCTCCATTGAGGACGGACATGAGGTACTGGGTTCCGACGCGGTGTCCGGCTTCATCGAAGAAGATGGGGACAAATTTATCAGGCGCTCCCCGGAAGAAGGCATCGAGAATCATGACTTCGGGTACGGTGTCGTAGGGACCACCTGTGTGTCCGCCGACACCTCTGGCTGCACCGGTTGCGGTGAAGAAGATGAGGGTATCGCGACAGAGTTGAATGTTGTATTTGAGCGCTTCCCGTTGTTCGTCGGTGAGTTGGGGTTGGCTGGGATCGAGGGTGAGGGCTTTGTAGCTATTGATATCAATAGCGAAGTTGTCGGCGATAATGGTCATAAGGATTTTTTTAGTTGAATTGAATTAAGGGCCAGTCGGACACTAGAGTACCAGGAAAGGGGATGGGGGGATAGGGGGATGGGGCGATGGGGAATAGGGAATGGGGAGATTGCTTGCTGGGACGGGGGATGACACAATATTAGGGTTGAGTAATGTAAGGGTTGAGTTATGAAGTTGGAGTTTAAGGTTCCGTCGATGGTGTGTGAGGGTTGTGTGGATACGGTGAAGAAGGCGATCGCCAAAACAGACAGTAGCGCCCAAGTGAATATTGTCTTGGAAACGAAAGCGGTGACGGTGGAAACAGGATCGTCAGAGCAGGAGATCCATGGCGCAATTACGGCGGCTGGCCATACCGTAGCGTAAATTATGGCTTCTGTTAAGTCTGGATGGTTTTCGCGGTTGGTGGGGCGATCGCCGAATCTGTCTATGCGGTTAATGGCGATCGGGATAATCGTGACCTTCTTTTTCTTGATTGTTGCCTTATTTGCTCCAGCTTTCCAGGCTTGGGGATGGTTGCAAGATCCTACAGAAGCGCTGATGAACCCGCCCCAAGCACCGCCTTCTGCCCAATATTGGTTTGGTACAACCCGGTTGGGCTATGATGTATTTTCTCGTACCTTGTTTGGAGCGCAAGCCGCTTGGAAAGTAGTGATTTTAGCCACGCTCCTGAGTATTATGGTGGGTGTTCCTCTAGGGTTGGTGAGTGGTTATAAGGGCGGTAAGTTCGATCGCGTCGTGCTATTCGCCATGGATACCCTTTATACGTTGCCGGGCTTATTGCTGTCGATTACATTGGCGTTTGTGGTGGGGAGAGGAATACTGAATGCGGCGATCGCCCTCAGTATAGCCTATGTACCCCAATATTATCGTGTCGTTCGCAACCACACCATCAGCGTCAAAACGGAACTCTACGTGGAAGCCGCACAAGCCATGGGAGCCTCAACTTGGCGCATTTTAACCCGCTATTTATTTCTCAATGTGATTCAAAGCGTGCCCGTATTATTTACCCTCAATGGAGCCGATGCGATTATGACATTAGGGGGTTTAGGATTTCTCGGTTTAGGGTTACCCGAAGAAATTCCAGAATGGGGACACGATCTCAGATTAGCTCTAGAAGTTCTACCCACAGGCATTTGGTGGACTGCTCTTTTCCCAGGCATGGCGATGACGTTGATGGTAGTGGGGTTATCCTTAGTAGGTGAAGGCTTGAATGAGTGGGTGAACCCGAAGTTACGCAATCAGACGTGAATAATTAATTATTAGTTATTTTCTTGGATAAAGCCAAGAAAATAGCTTAATATAATTCAAATCGACGAATTCAAGAAATATTTGAAAGATGACGCTAAACGTTACTGAAGAAGGAGTTTTAATCCCAAAAGAATTATTGGGAGATAGTCAAGAAGTTGAAGTAATCCAACAGGAGGGGCAACTCATTATTACGATTCAACCGCCAGCCCTATCCTATCAACAGGTAACCGCATACGTTCTGAAGAAAAATCATGCGCTCTATCAACGTCTGGCTTAAGGATCTATTTAACGATAGAACAAATTTTAGACATCCATCATCAAATAATTGCCCAGACTGTTGGGGCATCGGAAGTTACAAACTTTGGTTGACTGGAATCGGCGATCGCTCAACCCCAAATGACTTTTGATAGTCAAGAACTCTATACGAGTCTTCCAGAAAAAGCAGCCGCATTAGGTTTTTCCTTAATAAAAAATCATCCTTTTCTCGATGGGAATAAGAGAACTGGACATGCAGCAATGGAAATTTTTCTAATTCTGAACGGTTTTGAGATTAATGCTAATGTAGAAGAACAAGAAAAAATAATTATTCAAGTTACGTCAGGAGAAATAACAAGAGAAGAGTTTACCGACTGGTTGCAATCAGTGATTATTCCCTTTGAATACAGGGCAAAAAAGTAAGGCTTTACGAACCGAATCTAAGAAACAATGATTGCACTCTATCAAAAAGTAGCTCTTAACCAAGACTTCCCAGAATACAACCTGAAATAAGGAATTTGATCTACTCTGTTTTCCATTCCGTTTCTGGAATATTGGCGCTTATCATAATGTTGCGTAGAGTTCCAATGGGGAGGTCTTTTCCTTTATGATAAGGGACAATCGCCTGAAGTTGGTCTTCAGTATTTCTCCACTTACGATGACTTCCTTTTTGTGACACTAACTCAAACCCATATTCAGTTAAGATACGCTCTACTCGATCGGCGTTCATACGTCGAATACGAGTCATCCTACAGATACCTCTCGCAAAATTGCACCAGATTTCAGTTCAATCTTATCTGGTTCTAGATAAAGGGCTATAGCCTCCCGAATATTCTCTAATGCTTCTGCTTCTGTTTCTCCGGCTGAGACGCAACCCGGTAATTCTGGACACCAAACCCCCCAATCATGGGTTTTGGGATCTACTTCTAACACTACGCGCCATTTCATAGGGTTTGACTCTAAAACTTAATCTTGGGGACATTTTACCATGATAGCAATTGAGTAAAGTTTATTACAGTATGTCAACGCAAAACCTACTTTACAGTAAGATCTTCGCTCTTGTCAGGGTTGCTCTGATTTCCCTCATCGCTCTCTGTCGTCTCCTCTGTAGGGGAGTTGTTCTCGCGCTTATCGACATCGGTTCTGATTTTAATCCGGTTGAGATAGAAAGAATCAAACCTGTATCGCGCATTGCAGCACTGCGGGAAGAGCAAGGACTTACCCAACTTGAACTCGCCCAACTGCTGGACGTGACAGAAAATACGATCGCCAACTGGGAAAAGGGCAGAAGTAGCTCAGACTGGATTATCCGGGTGATTAAGCTGTGTAAGATTTTTCAATGCACACCCGATGAGTTGATTGAGTATATTCCCGATACTGAACCCGTGGAAACGAAGTCGAAGAAACGCTCTTTGCAGGAACTGCGCCAATTAATTAATACCCACGAACCCGCTCCATCTAAACCAACCTCTAATTCTCCAAAAGCGGAGGTTTAAGAATGATTAAAGTGATGGTCGATGCCGATCTGATTTTAGAAGCTTTTCTCAATCGCGAAAGCTTCGTTGCTGATGCAGAAGAAGCAGTTGAGCTACTCCAGTCTCATGGAATTGAAGGGTATATCTCAGAAATTGGATTCAAGTCACTGAGGGATAAGGAGATATAATGAATACGGGAAAAAGATGAAGATTCCTAACTCTGAAGGTGTCATTATTGCTTATGCCAAACTGACTGAATATCTGTTGGTATATCAAGAACAGAATGATAAATCTAAATTTCTTGCCCAAGCTGGATTTACTCAAGATAACCCTGAAGAATTGCTTCTTTCAATTCTTCAACTCATCCAAACCTATGATGCTGTTGAAGACAGACAAAATGAATATGGCACATTTTACCAAGTAGAAGGTGACTTACAAGGGCCAACTAAAAGTCTAGCTGTCATTACGATTTGGTTACAGCCTGCCATTGATGGTAAGTTCCAATTTGTTACATTAAAACCGAAAAGAGGAAAAAAACAATGATCCCACTCTATCAAAAAGTTGCTCTTAACCGAGACTTCCCAGAATACAACCTGAAACAAGGCGATATTGCTACTCTCATTGATAGGGTTCCCCATCCGAACCAGGGAGAAACTGGATATATCCTAGAAGTGTTCAATGCTCTGGGAGAGTCAATTGATACTATTATCGTTCCTGAATCGGCGGTTGCGCCTCTGAAAGCTGATGAAATTTTTACTGTGCGATCGCTCGTTCAATTGTAGTCAGCGAAAAACTTAACCGAACGTTACAATCGTTAATGTTCTCTTGTTCACTGCTCAGATCATGGCTCAGTCTCACTCCTCCTCCAAGCCTCGCTGTATCGTTGTTGGTGCGGGTATTGGCGGCTTAACTACTGCCGCGCTCCTGGCTCGTCGGGGGTATTCGGTGCTGATCCTGGATCAGGCGATTGTGCCGGGGGGATGTGCTTCGACGTTTAAGCGGCGCGGGTTTACGTTTGATGTGGGAGCGACGCAGGTGGCGGGGTTGGAGCCGGGGGGGATTCATCATCGCATTTTTGAGGAATTGGCGATTGCACTACCGGAGGCAACGCCTTGCGATCCGGCTTGTGCGGTGTTTTTGCCGGGGGAAACCGAACCCATTTCCGTGTGGCGAGATCCTCTGAAATGGCAACAGGAACGGCAGCGACAGTTTCCGGGAAGTGAACCGTTTTGGCAGTTGATGAATACTCTATTTCAAGCCAGTTGGCGGTTTCAGGGGCGAGATCCGGTGCTGCCTCCGCGAGATTTGTGGGATTTGTGGCAACTGGTGCAGGCGATGCGCCCGGATACGTTGATTACTGTGCCGTTTGCGCTGTTGACGGTGTGGGATGCACTGAGATTGATGGGGGTGGGAAAAGACGATCGCCTAAAAACCTTCCTCGATCTGCAACTGAAACTCTACTCCCAAGTCGATACCACGGAAACCGCACTCTTGTATGCTGCAACTGCTCTGAGTGTTTCCCAGGAACCCCAAGGACTGTATCATTTGCAAGGAAGTATGCAAGTTTTGAGCGATCGCCTCGTCGCATCCCTAGAACGAGATGGCGCTACCCTCCTCATGCGCCACACTGTCGAGCAAATCGAAACCAAAAATGCGCGAGTCACTGGCGTTCGCATCCGCAATATGAAAACTGGAGAAACCTGGAGCGAAAACGCGGAGCATGTAGTCGCCAATGTCACGATTCATAACTTGGTGCAACTGTTGAAGTCTGAGGATCTGGCAACGAAAATATACGCCAACGGCTATAGCCAGCGTCTGAAGCAAGTTCCTTCACCCAGTGGCGCTTTTGTCGTTTATCTGGGAGTCGAACAAGCCGCTATTCCCGAAAATTGCCCGCCCCATCTGCAATTTCTGTACGATCGCGATCGCCCCATTGGCGAGAATAACTCCCTATTTGTCTCCGTCAGTCATCCAGGAGACGGACGCGCACCGGAAGGAAAAGCCACCATTATCGCCTCTTCGTTTACAGATACAGAGCAATGGTGGAACGGTGCAGACTACGAGCAACTGAAAAAACAATTTACCGAAGTGGCGATCGCCCGTTTAAGCCAGTATTTCCACCTAACTCCAGAAACCCTGATTCACGTCGAAGCCGCCACACCGAGAACCTTTGCAGATTATACGGGGCGCGATCGCGGTATCGTCGGTGGTATGGGACAACGCTTAACCACCTTCGGTCCCTTCGGCTTCGCCAATCGCACTCCCATCGGCAACCTCTGGTTAGTCGGAGACTCCACCCATCCCGGAGAAGGAACCGCAGGCGTATCCTATTCTGCGTTAACCGTAGTTCGACAGATTGATACCAAGTCCAGCTAATCAGAAAACAGTAAAATTAAACTTATGTTCAAAACAAGATTAAAGGAGAAAAACAGATGAGTACAGAACGCTGGAATGATGAGCGATTAGATCGTTTAGCGAACCGGATCGAGAGTGTCATAGAAAGCAACGCTCGTATCATTCAAGCTCTAGCTAATGCCTCAGCAGAAGCTAGGGAAGAGAGGCAACAGCTCTTTGAAAGCGCCCAGAGGCACGATCGTCTGATCGAAAGCAATGCTCGTGTGATTCAAGCTCTAGCCAATGCCTCAGCAGAAGCTAGGGAAGATTGGCAACAGCAACAAGCGATTATATTGCAACACCAAGAAGAGATTCGCGGGCTGCAAACGGAGAATCGCCGTATACTAGATATTCTTCTCAATCAACAGAATCAGGGAGAAGATTCCACCGATGATTGAAATCGATCGCGCTTGTGTCACATTTAATCCGGGTACTGCTCTAGAAACTCCAGCACTGCGGCAGATTTCCCTCCAGGTTCCAGCCAGGCAGTTTGTCACCGTCATTGGCTCCAATGGGGCAGGAAAATCGACGCTTTTGAATATAGTCAGTGGCGATCGCCTGCCAGACTCTGGACACATTTATATTGCAGATCAAAATGTTACCCTATGGCCAACCCAGAAACGGGCGAAGTTGGTCGCCAGAGTGTTTCAAAATCCCCTGTTGGGATCGTGTGCGAATTTAACCGTTGAAGAAAACATGGCATTAGCCGTTCAACGGGGAGGCTTTCGCGGGTTAAAATTGGCGCTTCCGAACCGTCGTCGCGCCCAGTTTCGGGAACAGTTAGCCAGTTTGGGCTTGGGATTAGAGCGCAGATTGGGCGATCGCATGGGATTATTATCGGGAGGACAACGACAAGCGGTGAGTCTGTTGATGTCTAGGTTGGCTCCCACAGAGGTTTTATTATTAGATGAACATACGGCAGCTCTCGATCCAAAAACGGCCCATTTTGTCTTGCAGCTCACCCAGAAAATTGTTCGAGAGCAGCAGTTAACCACGATCATGGTTACCCATAGTATGAGTCAAGCATTGACGATGGGCGATCGCACCATTATGTTACATGAAGGACAAATTATTTTAGATATTGCTGGCGAGGAACGGGAAGGGTTAGAAGTTGCCGATCTGCTGGAGCGATTTAATCAGCTTCAAGGGGAAGAATTAGCCGATGATTCCTTATTATTAGGGTAATATCAAATCTATTTATTTACGCTACAGAGATCTGTAGGGGCGGTTATACCCAAATCTTGTAGACTGACAACTATTTTTGTAAACCCGCCCTCCCCCACCATGTCTCTACAGTACACAGAAAGTCGCAACCATTTAAGGATTTGATATAATATCCATTCTTGATAACCAACAGATCTCGGTGGAGCAAGTCATGCAGGTAAACATCAGTAGCCGTTGGCAAGAGAAGATCTCAAAGATAGCCAGCGATCGCCAGAAAACCTCACAAGAAGTCGTGAAAGAGGCGATCGCGCTTTATTTGGGAGAGGTAGCGGCTAATTCCGGCGATCGCTTGGTTGCCTTAGAGAAAGAGGTCGCCCTGTTAAAACAAACGGTCAATCAACTACATACCCTCGTTACCGTCATGCGACAACAACAATTGAGCGCCCCATCGAGTCAGCCAACCCCCATTTCTGAAACCGTATTGATGTCAGAACCCGATGACGATATGGATGATGAACCCGATGAAATTCTCTACGACTTTCTCGAACCGACTTAAACCCAATATCAAATCCTTCAATGTTTGCTAAAATCAATCTCTCCTTGAAAGACAAGGGGCACCCAGCCCCTTGTTAAATGCAAGTTTATAGCGAAATACAATGATTAGCACTATCCTCCAACTGAGCCAGAAGAGCCTTGAGCTGTGTAGTCGAAATTCAGGAACATAATCACAGATACAGTGGCAAAATAATAGCCAATTATCCCGATCGCTAAGTACAAGACTGCTAAGGCAGCAATCGTTAACCCAACCATACCGAGGAGACCACTAATAATACCTGCGGCAAAAGTCAAAAGTAGAATTGGGATAAAAACAGATAACCCTAAAAGTACGAATCGTCCAAATGCAGCCCACCAACGACCTTTAACCAGACTTTGACTATAGCCCATAGCATCGAAACCACAATCGCGTAATGCAATAGCATAGTAAGTAAAGCTATACTGAATCGACAGCCAGATACCAGGAACGATCAATACGATCAAGCCCAGCGCAACAAGCATAGATACGGCGATGCTGACAACGAACGCAATAAAAAACTTAGGGGCAGCATTTTCCAATACTGTCATCATTTCTACACTCTGGCCTCGAATGGAGCGCTCAACAACATTGGGTACAGCTAGTCCAACTACGATCAACAGGACATTGCCGATGATAGAAAGCAGTATGCCTAGGCCACCAGAGAGCTGCTCTGATAGTAAAAGGGGTAAATTAGTGATCAACGTAAAAATGCAAAAGATTTGAATATTCTTAGTAAACTCTGACCAGCCTATACTAAGGTACTCTGGAACACCAAGTAGAGACTTTTTCAGAGAATGTTGCAGGTTTGATTCCATAATTGTAGACTTCCTTTCAATTTAATAATCAGTTGCCTGAGAGAAACTGAACCGGATAAATAGAGTATCTAATCCCTGGTACACTCAGGGTATCACATCGCTTTTTGCACAAACTTTAAGATATAAATAGAAACACAGATTGGGAGGTTTAGAATCTTTTAATCACACTCTCCTCGTTAAGCCGTGGTTAAAACTATTCTAAAATGCGTAATTCTTTACGAATCTCTTCGAGTTTTTGGGTATATCCTAACGTTCGATATCTTTGTTGAGCTTCAGTTAACCAATCGTTACTCACCACTGATTCTAAATGTGCGATCGCCTCAGCGATTAAGTCAAAATTCAAATAGATCGGCATGGCAAAAGAGTAATCGGTAAAAAATTTTTCTCCATTCCCTATTCCCTATTCCCTAAGAAATCTATTGAGTTCCTGCATCAATACCTAACTCGATATTCGAGCGACACAATTGTTGGGTGGCTTCATCTGGACTCGCGATCGCCAAATTCCACTTACTTTCCCAGTTGGGAGCAGTTTCATTAGCTACATATCCTTGAGCTATAATCTGACTATTCTCATCATCTGGAATCAAGACTAGCTCTTTCTCTTCAGGATATTCTCGTTTCAGAGCCGAAACTCTCACTGTTCTGGGTAGGGGAGTGATGCGAGCTGATTTCATCTGTTCCTCTTCCATTTCATCAAACGCAATCGGCCACTCTGCTGCACCTAAATCAGAAAAGAGATAACGAACAAACTCTGAAGGCTTGCCATTAGGATAAATGAGATAAAAGCAGGAACGAGAGAGCATTTCAGGAGTCGCCATTTGAGCCATTGCAGATGAGGCTTGTTTAATGTCCGGATTCGGGGGTTCCTCACATCCGGCCAACAGGAGAATGCCGACTAAGGTTAGTCCTAAAGCGGTTCTAAAAATCATTTTGGTTTCTCCCTATCGGGCTTATCTATAATAGTGAACAGTTAGGGGCAATTAACGTTTATTTGAGTGAAGCAGAAATGATCAATGGTAATCAGGGGTTTGAAACGACGATTAACAAGGTTGTTCGGATGCCTCAAGAGAGTGAACTGTGCGATCGCGTCCGCATCCTCGGACTCAATATCGTTAACGTCATGTGGGAAGATACCGCCCGGACTGCGGGTTCTGTCTGGGGGCCCAATATTACCGATATGACACTACAAGTGCGCCATGGCAATAATTCCCAGAAGAAAGAACTTTTACCCGTTATTCGCTATCCTAACTTTACCGATAAAACGGGCGATGTGCCTCTAGAGTATGTCTACCTCAAAGTCGGAAATCAACAGGGAGAAGACCTAGAGGCGATCGAGTTGAAAGAATACCTGAATCATCTCCCTGAATATATTAGTTATCCAGAGAAATATGATCCTGAAAACAAACCCCTAGTGACTGATAAGGATACCCACGTTTTAGTTAGCGCTCAAGCCTGCTTTCTTCCCATTCCTCAACAAGGGAAATGCGAGTTTAACCCAGTTCTGTTTAATTATCAATCTCGTAAGGATAGTCCGGCCGTTCTGGCGATTCTAATCACAACAGAAGGCAGTAGCGCAACTGTACTCGATAATAATAGCGATCGCGCCCAATGGGGACAAAATATCTATTTCAACAACAACGGTCAAAAGACTTGCCTCACGGGAGAGCGCCTAAGCGACTACAAAGACAACCAAGCTCAAGAACTTGCCAGTCATCAAGGCATTTCCCTAGAAGAAGCTCGCAGCCAAGTCACCGTTGCCGAAGATGTGAATAGGGTAATGATTGTGCAAGTCCCCTTGAAGCAAAAGCAAGCTCCTGACTTCCTGTCTCTGGCTGCCGGTAGCTGTGATTTTATGGTAGAGGAGAAGTGCCGGGGTATAACCCTGGGAGCCGCCAGCGATATGGAAGATGCCGTCATTGGTTATGGAGAGGATGAAGGCGAACATCTAGAACTAGGCGGTCACAAACTCGAACGCGACCCCAACTATCCCATCCGTATCACCGTACAATTCTATAAAGCTACCAGCAACGCCATTATTGATGACGAAGATTTAGTCAATATCCATAACTGCATTGAAAAAGCCTATACCAGTGCCGATTATATCGGTTCTTTAGTCATTGGAACCCTAGAAAAAGGCAATTTAGCCATGGGTGAAGCGCGTCCCACCCAACCGGCACCTTCTACCAAACCCGTTCTTGGTCCTCCGAAAGACTTTTTACAAGTGGTGAATCCTTTTGCTCCCCACCAGAAGTCAAAAACATGACTATAGCGCGAAGCGTTAGGGAATAGGGAATAGACAATGGGGAAGACACTCTAGATACAGGGACACGGAGAATGGGATGAGGATCTATGGATGCACCATCATGAAAATCATTCACTTCTGAGATTCCCCCATTCCCCCATTACAGCGATTTGCCCTGTAAAGCTTCCTGCAACTTTTGATAATAGCGATCGGCATAATACCAGCGAGGATTAGTTTTTAGATTCACCGATTCAAGTTTTTTCCCTAGCTCGTTGACCACTTGATTAAGGGTTTGTAGTTGTTCTTCATACTGTTCACGTTCTGCCATCAGTTGAGTCACTATTTCTTGCAAGTCTTGACGTAGTTTTACGCTTTGGGCGTGTTGCTGCCAGAGTTGTTCGCGGTCGATTTTTAAGTTCTGATTGTTTTGTAAAAGTTCCTCTATCTGTTGCTTCAAATCTTCAATTTCTAGGAGCAGTTGATAGTATAAGGCTTGATTGAATTTCCGCTTCTCAGTTTGGGGAGCCGGATCAATGGTATCTTCAGACTCAGGGGGCAAGTTGGGAGCGATCGCTTGAGGGTCAGGACATAACCATTGCACCGCTTCTATGAGTTTTGCCGTAGTAATCTCCTCCGTTTTTCCGAGTCGATGTTGTTTAAAAATACCGCCGATACATTTGGATGCATACCAGAGTTGATCGGAGCGTAAATAACAAGTGATGCGATAAACTACAGAATAGTTAAAAGGTTCCCAAGAGACCTGAACTTTAAATTTTTTGTGCTTGAGTGCCCAATCGACAAATTCAGGGCTACCCACCTCTAAACCCGACTCTGATAAGGCTTTGCTCTCTATTCTAGAGCGAGGGTTAATGTGACAGGTAACGAGGGGATAGGATTTCATAATGATGGCTTTTGGCTATGGGCAGGTTTAGAGATTAAAGAGGGTTTTCATTCGAGATTTGATTTGCTGTAAGAGGTCGGTTTCGTTATCTTCTAAGAGACCATATTCCGCCAGGAGCTGCTTGCGCTCTTGGAGTTCGGTTTGGTGACGATGGAGATCTTGGGCAATTTGTTCAGCCATTTGGGGGTATTGGTGGAGAACTTTGCCAAAGTTGAGGCGATCGATCGAGAATAGGGTGGTTGCTTCGATCGCGATCGCCGTAGCCGTTCGATTTCCCCCAAGCATGAGCGCCAGTTCTCCAAAAGATTGTCCTGAAGAGAGGATAACTAAGGGTTTATTGATTTTCTCCACAAAGATGCGGACAGAACCAGTGAGAATAATATAAAACTCATCTCCCGGTTGATCTTCCCGACAAATATAATCCCCCACCTCAACTCGTTTAATTTTGCCCTCCATGACTAACTGGCTTAACTGTTCAGGGGTTAAGTGCTGATAATAGGGAACTTGAGACAGAAGCTGAGGTAAATGGGGATGATAATCATAAACCGTCCGAATACAGGATGCTTTTTTCTGCCATTTCTTCAAAGCGGTGAGTTCGTAGGGGTTATCGTTAGATTGGCTAACCTGGAAATTTAATAGGTTTAACTCGTCTTGAAGGCTTTGTTGGCGATCTCCGGTTTCTACAGCCATATCTACAAAGACTCTAGCTAATTCGCCCACTTCATCTTGACGTTGATATAAATTCTCTAAGGTTTGGGGATTAAAAGATTGGGATTTAATTTGATCGGCAGCTTCACTAAATTGAAAAATAGGTTGCAGCACCCAGCGACTGACTCCTAAGCCAATCCCCAAAGACGATAATAAAATCAAAAGTTCTAACACGAAAGTTATTCGGGCTTGGATCGCTACCTGTTGCATAAAGTCTGCTTCAGGAATAATCACCACAATCAGCCAATCTAAGCCTAAGCGATCGCGAAAGCTTTTGACTTGAACACTAACGTGTTTTCTGTTCCATGTAAGAGACGAATTCACAGTACTTTCAAGTCGAAAAAAGCTACCAAATTCGTTGAGTAAATTTTCGGCGATCGCTGAAATCAACTCATTTTCACTCTCCACAATATTTAACAGATCTTGATTACGTTGAGCTTCTGCAATCAAGTCTGGATTAGAACTGGCAATCAAGACTCCTTCGCGATCGATAATCAAAACTTGTCCGGTTTTACCAATGGTTAAGTCTTGCAGAAATTGATTGATCCCCTGAAAGAATAAATCGACCGCCAGAACACCAAGGATTTCTCCTTGAGAATCTTTAACAACTTGTGCAGCAGTAATTGCTAATTCTTGGGCAGAAAAATCTTGATAAATATCAGTCCAAATGGGTTTATTGGATTGGAGTGCAGCTTGATACCAAGGACGAATACGGGGGTCATAATTAGCGACTTGATGTACAATTTCAGTTTTGCGACCATCGCTAGTGGTTGCGTAACGGATTACACTAGAATTCGTTACTTGTCCAGCGATACTAATTCCAACTTCTCCTGAGTTAAGAATAGTGGCTCCCCTAAATTCTCCTTGAGGATTACCAAAATACAGACTTTTTACGCCTTCAAAAATTTGAATTTGATTCCAAAAATAGAGTTCTAAATTGGTTAAATCGTCTAGATTGAGAGCGCCTAACGCAATGCTTTGAAGATTAAGCTGATTGATCGTATTAGGAACTGACAAATAATCCCGAAGATTATCTTCTACATTAGCGGTGGTTGTACGGGCTAACTCAACGGAAACTATATTAATATTTTGTCTAGTTCTTTGAAATAAAATGATGGCTATTAAGCCGACAACTAAAACAGAAGGGGCAACAATTAAAAGAGGAAGATGATAGCGGATAGACAGATTCTTAATCATGTTTTTCAAGGGTCGTTTTTCGCCGAACTTTTTGTGATTTTTGCTTCAAGTAATCCCAATAGCTCAAATTTAATTCTGGAGGATTTTCCGTATCTTCTGAAGGAGAAATCTTGTTTTTATATGTGCTTAACTGTTCAATCCTTTTTTCTAAGTTGCTTTGTTGTTCTTGAATTAAAAATGCCATTTCTTCAAAAACACGACTAAATTGACCAATTTCGTCATTACGTTTAACTAAGTCTGCAATTTTTTCGGGTTTAAATCTTCGCTTTTTGAGTTGTTTTGCTGTTGTATTTAACCGCAACAGAGGAGACACCACTAATTGATGCATATTCCAGACTGCCAAAACACTGCCCACAGTTGCCGCTAAAATCATAAAAATATAAATAGTCCTTTTTTCTGCTGGATGAAACACATTCGATTCTGACAATGCTACAACCACTACCCAGGGTAAGTCCCAGTGATTTTCAATCGGTTCAACCCAAACCAATTGCTTTTGTCCATTGTGGTAAAAAATTAAGGACTGAGCTTCAGATATGAGACTAAAATCACTAAATTTGGCGATCAAAATTTCTCCGATTTTTTGCACCATGGGATCGGGACTTTGAGTAATTATTAAGTGAGTTTCTAATTCTGGATCGAATAGGGTTAACGGATCGGGATCGGAACTGGCAATTAATCGTCCATCTTGTTGAATAATTAAAACCTTTGCTGCTTTACTAATGGATAGATCGCGCAGAAATTGATTGAGGCTATTGAGAAAATAGTCAATTCCTAAAACTCCAACTAAATTCCCTTGGCGATCGCGCACTGCTTGAGCTGCGGTAATTCCTAACTGGCGAGTCGTAAAATCTGGATAGACCGGACTCCAAACTAGATTGTTGGTGTTCTGTGCTGCTTGATACCAAGGACGAGTTGTTGGATTAAAGACTGAGTTTTTACTCAGTACTTGACCCCGTTGACCGTTTCTATCTAGGAGAGAAGTGATATGTTGGTAATCCGTATTTTCCCCAGAATAAGATTGAGTAAATTGCCCACTTTCATTGAGTTTAACACCGATAAATTCTTGGTTTGGACTGCCAAAAAAAATATTACTAACCGAGGGGAAAAAAC
The DNA here is from genome assembly GCA_002340255.1 of Cyanobacteria bacterium UBA2566. Taxonomy (GTDB): domain Bacteria; phylum Cyanobacteriota; class Cyanobacteriia; order Cyanobacteriales; family Desertifilaceae; genus Roseofilum. The sequence goes on along the minus strand of DDLS01000156.1, from coordinate 9,864 downwards.
GAATCTTATTATAAAAATTAATCGTTAAATTCTGTGGATCTTTCCATATTGGTGGATTAGATTGATAACGATTTAAGCTCAATTTATAGATAATCTCTGGTTGTCGAAGATTAAGGTGTACCTGACTTTTGATTTGCATCACAGATTCCTTCATCCAAGACCTAGAGAGTTCATCTACAGTTTTATCTCTATTATAGATTGCTAATACTCCCGTAAATGCTAAGGTTGCCATTAAGGGCGTTACGGTTAAAATAGGAATGAGTTTTTTTAGGGAAACCATAAATAGATCCAGATAAGATATTCTTTAAGTTATTCTTTATTTCTAATCCATTGTGCTTTACGCTTTAAGGCTTTGAAATAAGCCATTTCCAATTCTTGTGCTTGGCTTAAGTTAGCGTTATTCATTCTCAATTTTCGCACTTGTTCTGCTAGATCTTGCTGCCGTGAATCAACCACTTTAATCATTTCATCAAATCCCCGCGCTAATTGTCCAATTTCATCCCCTCTCTGACTGATTTTTCGTAACTGTTTAGATTTTATCATTAAGTTTCCATCAATGACTTGATTGACATTTTGCGCTATTTCTAATACTGGCTGGGTCACTTTGCGAGATAAAATATAGACAATCACTAACAATATTACTGCAACTAAAAATCCCCCAAATAGTAAGTTAATGGCAATAGTTCCCGAAACACTAAATGCTTCTTCTCGTGTAATTTCCACGAGAATTCCCAAGTTTTTATCTTCTAACCATCGGTAACTGCCAATCACTTCTACTTGTTTATGATTTTGATAAAAATCAATCCCATCTTGACCTGACATGGCAGCATCAATTCCTGGACTCCGTACCCATTGATTGGCTAATTCTGAGTCCTGGGTATCTACCAATCGATTTTCTTGTCCCTGTTTGCGGATTAAATACGATTCATCTGTCTCCCCTAATCCGGTGGCTTCTTGCATGATTTCATGAATTTTTTCTAGGGAAAGATCAACAGATAAAACTCCTATTCTTTCCCCTCGATCGTTGAGTAAAGGAGTGGCAAAAGTCATTGCCGTTTCCCGTGTAATGGGAGAAGTATATAAGGTTGGGCGAACGGTTTCTAGATTTTCTTGTGTAAAATAAGTGACAGAATCACCCAAGGGTTGATAGTTTCCTTCTTCCTCTCCTTCAGTTGAGATAGAAACAATCCCACTGTTGGTGGATATGGATAAAGATTGAATGGTATTTTCCGTTGTTAAAATCGTGCGAAAGTAATCTTCAATTGTTTGATAGGATTGCCGATCTGTGTTATCTAGAAAACTGGCATAAGAGTCAACTAGGGTTGGCGTTTGAGCGATCAGTAAGATAGTTTTATGTTGTTGAGAAAACCAGTTATCAATCTGATTTTCTTTAATGGAAATTACGACTTCCATTTGACTAGTAATCGATTTTTTCAGCAACTCAACAGACTGATAGTAAATGACGATCGCTAGCCCGACCACCGAAACTAGGGACAACACGGAAAAATAGCCCACATGCTGGATCAGTAAACTATTGTGCCAACGTTTCATTTTCGTTTCCTCATGATGTCTTGTTCCTTTCCGCCCTCTGAACCTAGTGTTGCAATTGGGTTAAATGCCGTCTGCGCCAGGCAAAATGTAAAAGATTAATCCCCAATTCTTGGGCATTGCGAATTTTTTCTCTGGGTAACTCTAGCCCACTGTCGAGTCCCCACGCTAAGGATAAATCCCCGATCGCCAAAACTACGCCTCCCCAATTAAACAGGCGAACCGGATTTTGCTTAATTTTGGGTAGGGCACTAAATAAAAAAGGTTGGGTTTTTAGCGGATGCCATGGGGATAACTGCCCTAAATGGGTGCCAGACATCCCTAAATTGATGGCTAATTGTTCTATCGATACACAAATCTCTTGAATTTGGCGATTTAATTCTTCTTCACAAGCCGCTAATTCTTCGTTTAACTGGGCTTTCACCTCTTGTAACTCTGCTGTATCGCCAATATCGGCGATCGCCTCTAACAGTTCCTGTTGTACAAAACTCAACTCATCTACCTGGGTCTCCTCTTCCAATAGCTCAATGAAGATCGCCCCCCCTAATCCTAAATAGGCCCGTAAACTTGCCTGTTGAGCCTCATTCGTATTCAGCGCCTGATTGTAGCTTAAATAGATTAAATCATAACCTTGCCAAGCCAACCCCTGACGAGTCGCAGTCATCTCCCAAGATTCCTCCAACCCTTCCGAGTTCTCGGTATTGCTCCAGGTAACCGAAGCGACTTCTTCAATCCCTCGCATTCCTGGATCGAGGGCTAAAAATGCTTGTAGTAAACAGGATAAATTAGAAGCCGTCAGGCGATCGCCCCCATTTCCACCCTGCATATAGGCAACCTGTACCGTTCCTTGGGGGCGAACTCCCACAGGAGAGCGATAGCGCAGATCCAACTGATTGATCTGGGGCGCAAACACATCCCCAACGTTGCTCCCTTCGACTCCGCTCAGGGAACCCCCAGAGGGGGATAACTGCACCGTTCCAGGAGAGAGCTGCAAACGGCATAATTCCACTTCTAAACCTGATGGAGGGGTGCTTTTCTCATCAATGCGGAACGTTTCCGGAACCAGTTCCACCTCAGAATTACGCTGTAGGGTTTCTGGATCGACATAACTGAGTACTAAATAGACTGTAACTGGGATTTCCTTGGGACTCAGAGCGATGCGAAAAGCGATCGCCCGATCGACAATAATTGGATTTCCCATCCAGTCAATCGCCATCCCCGGTTGCACTTCCAACCAGCGCCCGTCACGATACTGGGCTGCGATGCTATCAGGAGCTGAAATCACTTTCACCCCCAAACCATAAACAATTCCAGGTTGATGGAGCGCCTGATAATATAAATTCTGGCGCTTTCGATGATATTCATGGGCCCGTTGCCAACGATGAGCATTTAACAGCAAACCATCATGGACAACCAACCGTTCTAGAGGAACAGGGTAGGGAAGCTCTGTGCCACTTCCGGGATCGGCAGATAACGTCACAAGCCTTACTCAATCACGATCTGTAACAGATAGTATGGCCATAAAACCGTCATTTTCAGGAAAAAATTAAAACTTAATTAACTTTTGGCCTAAGGAGGTATTGCTCCATTATCCACTAATCAATTTGCAACTCATAGGTACAAAATGCCGGTTTTTGCTGGTCAATCACCTGACGCACCAAAGCCTCATCCACCGACCCTGGAGTATCGGGTTGCAAATGTACCCGAAAATGAAATGGCTGACCTCCACCCAACAGAGCATCTTGCCCCAAAATTGAATGGTCTAAAACTAATCCTTGGCTAAAGGTTTCCAGAATAGCAATATGTTTATCTTCCTCCCGTTCTACCCGATCATCTAAGGGTAAACCCGTAGCCAAATGTAAATAGAGTCGCAACCCTCGACGCGTGCCTCGCCAGCGATAAATTTCTAAGGCGTGGCGAATGAGCGATCGCTGTTGATCTAAACTCAAATAAGATTGCCATTCCCAACCCACCCAATGGGCTAGAAATGGCAGCATAGATTGGGGCGCGGTTAAGGGATCGAGATAAGCAAATAAACTCGCCATCATCTGCACATCCGGGTTAAACGTTTCTTCAATAATCTTCAAAAACCGCCCCACAAAATCAACTTCCCGATAGATTTGGGGCAAAAAGTCTAAATACCTAGATTGGGGACGCACATAAAAGTTAATATCCGCCACATCAATCAGTTGGCTTACCGTTCCCGGCATCGCTCCATACACCTGAAGCCGACCACTATAATTAATCCGTAAACTTGAATTTTCTCTTAGGGCCAGGAATGCCTCAAAAAAGTCATCCGGTGCTTGGAATTCAATAATAATATCTTGACTGATTCCAGGAGAAATTTGGGAATTTTCCCTCTCGCAAGAATACCAAGCCTGGGGCAAATTTCCCCGGAATTCTAGGGTCACATTCAAGGGTTGTTCTCCAGGATTACCCAGTTTGACCATAAGCTGGCTGGGTTCTCCTGGAATCAGCATGAGGGGAATCCCTTCAGGAGCTAAGGGGTCATGGTGCAGTAATTCCGGGTCTGCATCCGGCAGACGCATGGGAATCACCTCAAGATCAAGAGGACTCGAACGGGCAAGGGTCATGGTACTTTAGGCATCAAAAATTATAGTTTACCAATTAGCCATTGCCCATTACCAGCGCTATAATTTGCAGGAAAGATCAGGTGTCCTCATGGTAGATTTGAGCTTACGTCAAGAGTTAATAGATTTGTTTTGTCAATTGGCTTATCAAGAGGGAGATTTTTTACTCTCTTCTGGCCAAAAAAGTTCTTACTATATCAATAGTAAACCGGTTACCCTCCATCCTCAAGGAGCTGTGGCGGTCGGCGAGTTATTGTTAAATATGCTTCCTGAAGACGTGCAAGCTGTGGGAGGCTTAACTTTGGGAGCCGATCCAATTGTGACTGCGGTGAGTGTAGTTTCTGCTTATGAAGAGCGGCCCATCTCAGCGTTAATTGTGCGTAAGGAAGCCAAAGGTCATGGAACTCAGGCTTATATTGAAGGACCGACGTTACCCCAGGGCGCTAAGGTAGTGGTGCTAGAGGATGTAGTCACTACGGGACAGTCGGCGATGAAAGCGGTGGAGCGCTTGCGGGCTGTGGGATATGAAGTGAACCAGATTGTAGCATTAGTCGATCGCCTCCAGGGAGGTGCAGAATATTACCAGTCCATGGGTTTAAAGTTTGAGGCTCTGTTTAGCATTGAGCAGATACAACAGCGCTATAAAGAGGGCAGGAATAGGTAATAGGGAATGGGGATGAGTTAAGATCGAGACAAATTCTGATTGGATGAGGAGTGATATTATGCTAGTGACTACAACAGATGGTTTAGATGGATATCAGATTACCGCTTATCATGGTGTCGTCAGTGGAGAGGCAATCTTAGGGGCTAATATCTTCAAAGATTTTTTTGCTGGCATTCGTGATATTGTGGGCGGACGCTCAGGGGCTTATGAGAAATCACTCCGGGAAGCCAAAGAAACCGCGATGAAGGAAATGGTAGCTGAGGCTCAGAAAATGGGCGCAAATGCTGTTATCGGTATCGATCTTGACTATGAAACGATTTCGGTTTCCGGTGGTAGTAGTATGCTGATGGTCGCAGCAAGTGGAACGGCTGTAAGCTATCAATAACTGATGTCTATCTTTCCCAGTGCTACCGTAGCCAGTGTTATTTTAGCCGGAGGGCAAAGTTCCCGCATGGGACAGGACAAGGCTCTGATTCCCTGGAATGGAGTCCCTTTGCTGCAACGGGTATCGGAAGTCGCCGCCCAATGTACAGAGCAGGTGTATATCGTTACGCCTTGGCCCGATCTCTATTGGGTGATCGCCCCCCCACATTGCCAGTGGATCGTCGAGTCTAACCCCGGAAACGGCCCCTTGGTTGCTCTCTCTCAAGTTTGGGAAAGGATTCAACATCCCTGGATTTTACTGCTCGGTTGCGATTTACCCAACTTAGACCCCAGTCTTTTGCAGCACTGGATCGCCCAACTCTCGGATATTCCTGAATCGACCTTAGCCGTTGTTCCTGTTCAGGGAAAGTACTGGGAACCCTTGTGTGGATTTTACCGTTTTGAGCTTCAACTGACTCTAAAATCCTTTATCCAGAATGGAGGTAGTGCCTTTCAACACTGGTTATCCTCCATTCCGGTACAACCCTTACCCGTAGATGCCACAGTTGCTCAGATGCTCCACAACTGCAATACACCAGAAGACTTATGATAAGTATGATCTGAGAAGAAGAGTATAATGGAACTCAATAGTCCACGATCCTAGAGGTGAACTATGTCTGTTGCACTGACCCAAACATTAGAAACTGAAACCGAACAGGAATGGACTCCTCCCTTACCTCCTACTGATTTAATTTTTGATGATGGAGAGACCTTGGAAAGTAATCGCCATCGCATCGCCATGAATGTCTTGATTGAAGCTATCCACCAAGCTTATCAAGGACGCGATGACTATTTTACCGGTGGGAATATGTTTGTCTACTACAGTAGTCGCCAAGCCCGCGATCGCGATTTTAGAGGGCCGGATTTTTTTGTGACCTTAAATGTGGATGGCACAAAAGAGCGTCAAGGTTGGGTGGTTTGGGAAGAGGAAGGGCGTTATCCAGATGTAATTGTTGAACTCATGTCCCCCTCAACAGCAAGTGAGGATACCGGCCCGAAAAAAAACATCTATGAACAAACCTTTAGAACACGAGATTATTTTGTTTATAATCCCTTCAATCGCCAGTCTTTGCAAGGATGGCATTTGAACAGTAATGGCCGCTATGAGGAAATTGTTGCTGATGAACGGGGATGGTTATGGTGTCAGAGTTTGGAATTATGGTTAGGCGTTTGGGATGGAACGTTGACTAAGGAAAAGGCTCCTTGGTTACGGTTCTTTGATGCCGAGGGGAATTTGATTCTCCTCTCTCAAGAGTTAGCTGAACAGGAGCGCGAACGAGCCGAACAGGAACGCGAACGAGCCGAACAGGAACACGAACGAGCCGAACAGGAGCGCGATCGCGCTAATGCTGCTGAGGCTAAATTACGAGAACTACAGGAGCGCTTGCAAGCCATGGGCATCGATCCGAATACAGTCAACCCTAGTGACTAAGGATTTGCCCAGATTGTAGAGAGTAAAAACTGATTGCCGATTACCCATTGCTAATCAGCGATCTCCGCATCCCCTCCATTCCCTTATCTCCCTATCTCCCCATCCCTATTTTCCGGAGAAGGGCGGAAAACCGGCCTAAATTCTGTTACTGACCGCACAATAACCTAACGATTTTCCTATGTTAGAATCAGCTTACCAAAAAGCAGCAGGTGATGGGAAAACGCCATGTTTGAACGCTTCACAGAAAAAGCCATTAAGGTGATCATGTTAGCTCAGGAGGAAGCCCGCCGCCTGGGTCACAACTTTGTGGGCACAGAACAAATCCTTCTCGGTTTGATTGGGGAGGGGACGGGAGTGGCCGCAAAAGTCCTGAAATCCATGGGGGTCAATCTCAAGGATGCCCGGATTGAGGTAGAAAAGATCATCGGTCGGGGTTCGGGATTTGTCGCTGTAGAAATTCCATTTACACCCAGAGCCAAACGGGTTCTAGAGCTATCCCTAGAAGAGGCTCGTCAGTTGGGACATAACTATATTGGCACAGAGCATCTACTTTTGGGTTTAATTCGCGAAGGTGAAGGGGTAGCCGCTCGTGTGTTAGAGAATTTGGGCGTGGATCTGTCTAAGGTTCGCACTCAGGTGATTCGGATGCTCGGTGAAACGGCTGAAGTTTCGGCGGTAGGTGGACGTTCCTCGAATAAGACCCCAACGTTAGATGAGTTTGGGTCAAATTTAACCCAATTGGCTGCCGAAGGAAAACTCGATCCCGTGGTCGGTCGGCAAACGGAAATTGAACGGGTGATCCAAATTTTGGGTCGGCGGACTAAAAATAACCCGGTACTGATCGGTGAACCGGGGGTCGGAAAAACGGCGATCGCCGAAGGGTTGGCTCAACGCATCTCCCATGGTGATGTCCCAGATATCCTGGAAGATAAGCGCGTCGTTACCCTCGATATCGGTCTGCTGGTGGCGGGAACCAAGTACCGAGGAGAGTTTGAAGAGCGGCTGAAGAAAATCATGGATGAAATTCGTTCAGCAGCCAATGTCATCCTGGTGATTGATGAAGTCCATACTCTCATTGGCGCAGGAGCGGCTGAAGGGGCGATCGATGCCGCCAATATCCTCAAACCTGCCCTCGCTCGGGGCGAACTTCAATGTATTGGAGCCACAACCTTAGATGAATACCGCAAACATATCGAGCGGGATGCTGCCCTAGAGCGGCGTTTTCAACCGGTGATGGTCGGTGAGCCTTCTGTGGAAGAAACCATTGAGATCTTACACGGACTGCGCGAGCGGTACGAACAGCACCACAAGTTGAAAATTTCGGATGAATCTTTGGATGCAGCCGCGAAATTGAGCGATCGCTATATTTCTGACCGCTACCTCCCCGATAAAGCCATTGACTTGATTGATGAAGCCGGTTCGCGGGTACGCTTAATTAACTCCAAACTGCCCCCAGCAGCCAAAGAACTCGATCGCGAACTGCGCGGTGTTCTCAAGCAAAAAGATGATGCGGTACGCTCCCAAGACTTTGATAGAGCTGGGGAATTGCGCGATCGCGAAATGGAACTCAAATCCCAAATTCGCACCATTGCCAGCAAAGGCAAAGACGAAGGCTCAGTCAGCGATGACCCCATCGTTACCGAAGAAGACATCGCCCATATCGTCGCCTCCTGGACTGGAGTTCCCGTCAACAAACTCACCGAAACCGAATCCGAAAAACTCCTGCACATGGAAGACACCCTCCATACTCGGATTATCGGTCAAGAAGATGCCGTCAAAGCCGTCTCTCGCGCCATCAGACGCGCCCGTGTTGGTCTGAAAAACCCCAACCGACCCATTGCCAGTTTCATCTTCTCCGGGCCCACTGGGGTTGGAAAAACCGAGTTAACCAAAGCTTTGGCTTCCTACTTCTTCGGTTCTGAAGAAGCCATGATTCGTCTCGATATGTCCGAATACATGGAACGGCATACCGTCAGCAAACTGATCGGTTCTCCTCCTGGATATGTCGGATACAACGAAGGGGGACAACTCACGGAAGCCGTTCGCCGTCGTCCCTACACCGTCGTTCTCTTCGATGAAATTGAAAAGGCACACCCCGACATCTTCAACATGCTGCTGCAAATCTTAGAAGATGGTCGTTTAACCGATGCCAAAGGACGCACCGTAGACTTCAAGAACACCCTCTTGATCATGACCAGTAACATTGGGTCTAAGGTGATTGAAAAAGGTGGTGGTGGACTTGGGTTCGAGTTCGAGGATAACGCGGAAGATGCCCAGTATAACCGCATCCGTTCCTTAGTCAACGAAGAACTCAAAGCCTACTTCCGTCCAGAGTTCCTCAACCGGTTAGATGAAATCATCGTCTTCCGTCAGTTGAACAAGGAAGAAGTCAAAGAAATTGCCGAAATCTTGCTCAAAGATGTCTTCAAGCGCTTAACCGAAAAAGACATTACCCTGCAAGTCACCGATAAATTCAAAGACCGGTTGATTGAAGAAGGGTATAATCCCGCCTACGGTGCGCGTCCCCTGCGTCGAGCCATTATGCGCCTGTTGGAAGACACCTTAGCGGAAGAACTGCTCTCTGGTCGAGTGGGTGAAGGGTCTACAGCCGTTGTTGACGTGGATGAGTCTGGACAAGTGACCATTCAGTCTGAGGATCAAAAGACTCCAGTGTTAACCAAGGTTACGGACTAAGAACCAACCCCTCTAACCTATGGCTCAAGCCTGAACCTTGCTATTTTTAGCTAATTCTTAAGACGGTTGACTGGATATCAACCGTCTTTCTTTTATCGGGACTTAAACAAGTATCAACGCCAAACCCAGCCTAAATTCTCTTGGTGAGCGGCGAATACGTCCTGATTTTTCTGGAGCCAATTAAAGTTTTCAAGAATTCTGCCAAGGTTGGCTCAATGTTGGGTTGAACGAAGTGAAACCCAACCTATGGTTTTGAACGCACAAACCCGGTTTCTAACTCTCAATCTCAATCTTTGCGCCTTTGTCAGCCGGTTCAAAGCCGAAGACGTAGGAATAAAAGTAAAATTCGCCATCAAGAGCGCGTTTAATATTTTCGGCTTTGCGGAAGCCATGTTGCTCCCCTTCAAAAGCGACATAGGCAACCGGTAAACCCTTTTCTTTTAAGGCATTGACCATCATTTCTGCTTGGTTGGGGGGGACGATTTTATCTTCGAGTCCTTGAAAGAAGGCTA
>DDLS01000141.1 GCA_002340255.1 Cyanobacteria bacterium UBA2566 | reverse complement strand
CCAACGCCAACCCCAACGCCAACTCCTGCACCAACTCCTGCAGCAACTCCTGCAGCAACTCCTGCAGCAACCCCAAACTCAGCATCAGGGGGTAGGGTAACAGTCAATGGTGGTAATCGTGAGATTACTATTCTCCAGAACCATAGTGATACGATTAATGGGATTAATCGAGCGATCGCCTCTACATCCCGTGAATCCTCCGATGATGTCTCTTCTTCAGTAACTATTGATTCTCAAGCAACGGCAACTGCTCTCGTCAGCCGGGGCAGTTTCCGGCGATTACTGGATGAAGGAAAATTACAGCAAGCGGTAGAAGTGGGCGATCGCCTCTTAAGCGAAGAATTTGCTGATTATCTCAATAAATCATTACCTCAACAGCAGTCTTCCTTTCCCCAGATCCAGAAGCAACTGGAAACCATGAGTGCGCAAACAGGTAAACTTTCTGCCTTACTGTACATGATTTCTGATTCGGAGCAACTGAATTTAGTCTTAGTTCCACCCACTGGAGAACCGATTTATCACTCCATTCCTGAAGCATCTAATGCCACATTAATTGCAAAAATTAAAGCCTTTCAAGCCGAAATTTCCGATCCCATTCGCCGTCGTACCACCAGTTATTTAGATGCTTCTCAACAGCTTTATCAATGGTTAATTGCACCACTCGAAGCTGAATTAGAAGCTCAGGGAATTAGCTCTTTATTATTAAGTTTAGATAGTGGCTTACGCAGCCTACCGATCGCCGCCTTGCATGATGGCGAACAATTTTTAGTAGAAAAATACCAATTTAGCTTAGTTCCCAGCTTGGGCTTAACCGATACCCGCTATCAAAATCTGCAAAATACGCCCGTCTTAGCCATGGGAGCATCTGAATTTAGCGATCACTCTCCCTTACCCGCTGTTCCTGTTGAACTGAGGACTATCTCTGAAAAACTTTGGCAAGGAGAAGCCTTTCTCAATCAAGGGTTGACCGTTGAAAACTTTAATCAACAACGGACACAATCTGACTATGGCATTATTCATTTAGCCACCCATGGTCAATTCAGACCTGGTAAAGTTGAGGAGTCTTATATTCAATTTTGGGATCGTAAACTTAGACTCGATCAAATCACGGATTTAAACTTAATCGATCCTACTGTACAATTGCTGGTATTGAGTGTCTGTCGTACCGCATTGGGCGATCGCCAAGCAGAATTTGGTTTTGCTGGTTTAGCCGTTCAATCTGGGGTTCAATCAACCTTAGCGAGTTTATGGTATGCCAGCGATCTAGGTGCATTAGGCTTAATGGCCGAATTTTACCATCACTTACAAACAGAGCAAACAAAAGCTGGTGCTTTGCGTAGAGCGCAAAGTGCCCTATTGCGCAAAGAAGTACAGATTAAAGACGGCAAACTAATCGGCAATTTTGGCGAAATCGATCTACCTCCTGAACTCAATACTGGCATTCAACCGAATCTGATTCATCCCTATTATTGGTCAGGGTTTACCTTAATTGGTAATCCTTAATATGTAGCGCAGCGCGCTAGGGAATAGGGAATAGGAAATAGGTTATATAGCCTTTATCGAATTAGTGAGGTACATTAGAAGAGAGGAGTAAAAAACTGGTAAATGAAAGCATACTTTTTATTGTACCTCATCTATTTGAGAAACGCTATATTAGCTAGTTTTCAGTATTGAACCTTGTCCTAATTGACTCTTTCTCTGCTATAGAAGCGAATCAGTTGTTTAGAAGGGTTAGGTTTAAGATCTGTTGATGTTGCATAGTTTGGCTCCTGATCTCTTCAAGTTGTGCAGGGGTTAAGGGTTGACGATGAGCGTAAAAATCGATCCAAGTTTGGCTAATTTCGTGGGCGTTTTCTGGAAGCCGATCGAGTTCCCAACCGGGAAGATGCAGTTGTTCCATGAGTTGGGTGACTTTGGGATCGTAGCTGAGAGCAAAGCAGGGACATCCCACGGCAGCAGCCATAATGAGGCCGTGGAGTCTCATGGTGATCGCTATTTGCACTTGACTAAAGATACTTTTATACTGTTCTGGGCGATCGCCGATCCAAATTTGGCTCACCTTCGGGAGTGCTGCATGGAGTCTTTGGGCAATGCCTAAATCAGTCTTCGGTTGAAAGGGTAATAATAGGAGATAACTTTGGGTTTGCTTCTGTAGCTCAATCAACGCTTGAGTAAGGGTTTGTAGGCGATCTGGGGTGAGTTGGGGATGGGGACGCAATACCACCGCAATTCTGGGATGAGGTAGATTGTCCAACCCCTCAACGGGTGTAGGTTCCAAGGCCCAAACAGGATCGGGAGCCAGGGTGAAGGGAATATTCCAATCCGTTAACCGTTGCGCCGATTGGCGATCACGCACACTAACTGCTGTACATCCACGGAAGAGCGATCGGGCCAATTGGCGAGTTAGAGCCGTCTTTAAGGGGCCGATCCCTTGTCCCCAAGCGAGGGTAATTTTGCCCATTCGTTGCGCTAAAGCCATGAGAGCAAAATAATAAAGGGGCGATCGCCAACTGGTAACATCTTGAATTAAGCTGCCTCCTCCCCAGATAAAGGCATCCGCAGAGGTTACTGTGCTATACAGATCGGGAATCGAAGTGCGATCGCAGGTTTCCACCCCATACTGTTGCTCAGTTTCTGTACAGTTAGCCGATAGCACCACCGGAGTCACATTTTTAGGTAACATCTGCAATAGGGTAACTAACAGGGCTTCATCACCTGCATTTCCCTGGCCATAGTATCCACATAACACCACACGCATGATCAATTAAAAATTAAAAATAAATTTTGTCGGACGAATTTCGTAGGGGCAGCTTCTCCTAAGTTTAGCAGACAAAGCGATCGAATCTGTGAACCCGACCTCCACCCTGAGTCAACTAGAAACCGGGTTTCTTGCGTATCTTATCGTTGATTGTCTCAACTTGGATAGAAACCCAGTTTCTTCCCTGTCGAAGGGTTCGGAATAACCTGATAGAGACGGTATTGAAGATCTTTGAATCACGCAAACTCAAAAAAATCATTCAAAGCTATTTTATTCAACCACAATATTTCAACTGAGTCAAAAGTAAAACAATTTCATCAATAGCCGTTCTTACCTCTTGGGTTTTTAAATCAGATTGATTAACAATAATACTAAAAACCAAGGGTTCAAAATCGGGAGGTTGTATATATCCTGCCAAAGACACAACTCCACTTAATGCTCCTGTTTTTGCTTGTACATTTCCTTCAGCCAAGCTATTTCTAAAACGCCAACTTAATGTCCCACTTACACCAGCAATCGGTAAAGAATTTTGATAGAGATCTGCCCAAGGAGAATTCGCCATTATTCTGAGAGATTGCACCAAAGCTTCCGGACTGACTAAATTATGGCGAGATAATCCAGAACCATCATTTAACCTAAAACTATTGGCAGGAACTCCTAACCGTGCTAGGATTGCTCTTACCTCCTCCAAACTTTTTTCCAAAGTATCATTATTCGAGGAGTGATTAGAAACTGAATCACTTCTAGCCCCTAGTTGACGTAACAAAGCTTCTGCATAAACATTGTTACTTTCTTTATTCACTTCTTCTATTAATTCTCCCACCGTAGGAGACTCGACAAAAGCTAATTCTGTTAAGTTTAAATTTGAGGTTGTTGGAGATTGTTCAACTATTCGAGAAACCCGAATTCCTTCTGACTCTAAAACCTGACGAAATTTATTTAAAAAATTATCCACAGGTTCCACAACTGATACATAAACAGGTTCCGATACTGAACCAACTTTGAGCTGTCCAGATATACGAATTATGGGTTGAGTAAAACTTCGCCCTACTTCTACAAATTCTTTTTCATGAGTTGCGACCGTGACAGAATTATTGTCTATTTGCCATTTGTTACTTTGTATTGGATCGATAAAAGTTACTTTTAAAGGTTGACCTAAACCTTGAGGAGACAAAACTAGATCTATAGAATTTTGATTTAAAATTAGACTATTAATGGGTGCGCCATAACCCGCCTGAATATCTTCCCATTCCCAATTAGGATTAATAGCTGTTCCCTGAAAATAACTATTATCTGCAATGAGCTGATTGATCGTTGTTATGCCCTGTTGTTTGAGTTGTTCTGCTAATTTCTTGAGTTCAGTTTCTGTTAAGCTGGGATCGCCTCTGCCAACAACATATATATTTCTGTTGTTATCACCATAAATAGAAGTTCTAATCCTAAGTTGAGGTCTTAATTTTTGTAACACTGCTGCGGTTGTTAATAGTTTAGCAGTAGAAGCAGGAATAAAATAATGCTGAGAATCTTGGTCGTAGATTCTATTTTTACTAGATAAAGTTTCGACTAAAATCCCCCACCGAGAACGACGAAAAATTGGGCGATTTATTATCGTATTAATATCATTGCTGAGGTCGGCACGACAATTTCTTGTCGTGGTTTCTTGACTTAGAGTAATTAATGGATTAAGAAATAATATAAGGAAAATAATTGTAATTGGTTTGAGGTGAAATTTAAACATTTGGTATTGATTAGAAAAAGAATAAGGAGTAGTAGTAAAAGTGTTGAATCTTTATACAGCATTTCTCAAATAGATTAGGTGCAATAACAGCTATGTGTAAAATAGTTATGAAAATCTTGCTCAGAAACTTGACTGGAGGCTTCTTCGATCAATGCATAAATTGGCATTGATGCGACAAAATGCATAGAACTGGCGATCGCCGATCGTTGATAAGGGAATGAGCAAAGACAGATCGATTAGCCATGACATCTGTTCAGATTTCTTCGATAGGCTAATCATCGGTTCCCTGACTCCTCAATCCCTTAAAACTGGCGTAAAAACCTCAGATCGCTACTGTAAAATCGGCGAATATCATCTATCTGATGCAACACCATCGCAAAGCGTTCAATACCAAAACCAGCCGCAAACCCCGTATACACCTCTGGATCGTAGCCTACTGCTTTTAATACATTGGGATCGACCATTCCACAGCCCAAGACCTCTAACCATTTCCCATTCCATTGCACATCGACTTCTGCCGACGGTTCCGTGAAGGGGAAATAACTGGCTCGGAAGCGGATATCGACCTCACCGAACATTTGGGTCAGGAATTCTTTCACGGTGCCTTTTAAGTCTGTAAACGTGAGTCCCTCATCCACTGCCAGTAACTCCATTTGGTGAAATACTGCCGCATGGGTTGCATCAACCGTATCGCGACGATAGCAGCGTCCAGGAGCCACAATGCGGATCGGAGGGTCATTCTTCTCCATGTAGCGAATTTGCACTGAGGAGGTATGGGTGCGGAGGAGATTACCATCGGGGAGATAGAAGGTATCTTGCATATCTCTAGCGGGATGGTCGGGGGGAGTATTGAGGGCTTCAAAATTATAGTAGTCGGTTTCCATTTCCGGGCCGGCTGCGACAGTATAGCCAAGTCCCACAAAGATATCGATCGCCCGATCAAACGTACTATTCAATGGATGAGTCCGCCCTTGGGGACGATAGACCCCAGGCATTGTCACATCTAGGGTTTCGGCTTCCAATTTGGCTTGAATTTGGGCTTGTTGCAGGGCACTCTTTTTGTCATCAAGGGCGGTAGAGAGAGCTAATTTCACCTCATTAGCCACTGCACCAATGCGGGGGCGATCGCTAGGATCTAATTTTCCCATGCCTCCCAACACTTTAGGCAACTGACCTTTTTTACCCAGATAAGCAATACGGAGTTCCTCAAGCTTCTGGAGATCCTCGCAGGTGGCGATCGCCTCCACTGCGGCTTGCTTGAGGTCGGCTAATTGTTGTTCAAGGTCACTCAACATATAGATTCTAGGCGCTGGCAGGTCTGAAAAGAGCATAATGCCTTACCTGATGTTACCATTATTCCCGTTCTCCACTGCCAGATTCTTATGACGATTATCCTTACTTCCCAAGAGATCGCCCATTATCGCACGGAGTTAGCTGCCGATCCGGAAGCCTTGGAAGCCTTAGACCAAATTGAAGACTGTGAAGGAGATCTCGAAGATGCGGCCATCTCCCTCGGCATTCAAGCTGGACAACAACCCGATCGCACAGACTGGTTATCTGGAGTCGCTAAACGCTGTCGTGTGATTTTATGCCAAGACCCCTGTCAGAGCCATTTTCAACAAAGACAACTCGCTGACGTAGTCCGTACACTCAAAACCTCCCAAGTCTGTCCATCCTTGCTCGTCACTCCTGTGGTATTATATGTCGTTAAAACTGGGGTACAGACATTTTGTGAAGCTTTAAATTACCAACAAAATTAAATATTTTTTTCGATTTCCCTAGAGGGATCTAGGCTTTAATCGGTATCCATACATTCTCTATCTTGAAAGAACGAATAAAACCCGATTGTCTTAGCATTGCCTTTTGCCACTTGCCTCCCCTAGGTTACAAATTTAACTTGTGACCTATACCCATTCCCCCTGAACAGCACATAGCGCCACCCTATCCCCTAGGAGGTTTCATTGTGAAATTGAGTGAAAAGTTGTACTTAGGATTTGGGCTTCCCTTAATTACGTTATGCATAGTTGGGTTTTATGCTATTTATTCTTTTAATCAGATTAATCATCGTATTGAAACGATTTACAATGATCGGGTGGTTCCCTTATCTCAATTAAAACGAGTCTCTGATAACTATGCCATTCAGATTATTGATGCAGTGAATAAGGCCAATACTAACCAAATTTCATTGATGCAAGCATTGATATCTGTTCAAAAAGCACAAGTGGAAATCGAGAAAAATTGGCAATTATATACCCAAAGGGATTTAAAAAATGAGGAAAAACATTTAGCCGAAGAAGTAGAAATCATGTTCGCAAAAGCAGAGAAAGAGTTGCAAAATTTAGAACAAGTTTTGAGGGCAAGCGACCGCACCACTTTAGATAGGCTAGATGGAGAACTTTATCTGGCGATCGATCCCATTACCCAACGGATCGATCAGTTAACCGAACTACAACTTAAAGTCGCAGGTCAAGAACGGAAAATAGCTGGGAATATTTACCGAGAAACCCTATTAGTCTTTATTCCTCTACTAATTGTAGCAATTTTGGTGGGTTCTCCCGCAGGATTTATCATTATTCGCCGAAGTATCACGGCTGCTTTGCAAGAAGTTATCAATGTAATTGCGGTATCCTCTCGTGAAATTGACTCCATTGCTGAAGAGCAGGAACGAATTATTAGTCAGCAGGCTGTTTCGGTTCATCAAACCACCATATCAATTAATGAATTGAGTCAAACGGCCAAAAAATCGGCCCAACAAGCTCAATCAACTGTAAGCAATGCCACCGATGCGTTACAACTGAGTGAAGCGGGGAATCAGGCCGCAGAACAGACCCTTAAGGATATGATAACTTTAGATCAACAAGTCAATCTGATGGTCATCAAAATTGGAGAACTGAACCAGCATGCCCAAGAAATTGCCAGTATTTCCGAATTAGTGAGTAATTTAGGCAACCAAACGAATATGTTAGCTCTCAATGCAGCAGTAGAAGCTGTGCGAGCTGGGGAATATGGTAGAGGGTTTGGTGTAGTGGAGACGGAAATCCGTAAACTTGCTGATGAAAGTAGAGATTCAGCCGTCAAAATCAATCATTTAGTTAATGAAATTCAAGGGGCGATCGGGGATACGATGATGATTGCTGATCGGGGTAAAGCTACGGTTCAAAATAGCAGTAAAACCTTGAAAAACACAGCCGAGTCATTTTTAGGGGTTACCGATTCAATTCAGGAAGTCTTTGTCAATAACCAAGAAACGTCATTAACCACTCAGCAACAGCATCAGGCGATCGCCCAAGTCTTAGAAGCGATTCATGCACTCAATACGGCTGCTCAAATTAGCGCGAATGGCATCAGTCAACTCAAATCTGGCACTGAGAAATTGAAAATCACCGCAGAACACTTAAAACTTATGGTTTAATTAAAAATCAAAACTACCCGATCTAATTCATTCCATAATAATGTATGTATCGTATACGTGAAAATCATAAAAAGGACAGAAAACTTCATACCGTTATAGGTATTATCCTAGTTGCTCTAACCTATTGCATTTTTGTTTTAATCGCTCAACGGACAGCCGCAGTCTCAGATGATTTTACCTTGATTTGGCCCTCAGCGGGTGTGGCCACGGCGGCAGTTTATATCCTCGGCAATTGGATGGTTCTTGGTGTCTTTTTAGGGACATCCTTGACTGATATTGCATCTTGGATGTCAACCGGGAATATCCTTCCCTTTAAAAGTGCTATCTTATACTTTATCCTTTGGTCTGGAGTTGCACTAAACCCTTGGGTGGGTGTTTCACTATTGCGGAAAACCCTGAGAAATCGCCATCCCTTCTATCGAATCGCAGATGTTTTAAAATTTTTGACATTAGCGGGTATGTTGTCATCAATAGTGAGTACAACCCTAGGAGTAACCTCTCTTTATTGGCAGCAAAAAGTACCGGGTGAAATTTATCGAGAAGTCTTTTTTTCCTGGTGGATGACCGAAGTTGCAGGTATATTTGTGGTCGCTCCATTGCTGCTATGTTTAGCCCATTCGATTGAGCTGAACCAACAGACCATCAAGAAATGGTTACAAATTCGCAATATTAATCAGTTGAACAGAGAAATCCGTCAACGTTTAGATCGGGCGAATTCTAGAGTAATTCTGGAAGGATTTATTTTATTTTTGTCGATTATCTGGGTGAGTCAAATCAGCTTTTGGGGAGGGTACCCCATTGAATATATGCTCATTCCGTTGCTGGTATGGTGTGTGTTTCGTTTTGGACAACTGGCAACCACGTTTTTAATCGTTCTAGTTTCTGCAAATGCGGTTATGGGAACAGCGCAAGGGTTAGGTGTATTTGCACGAGCAAGTGCGAATGAATCCCTGATTTTATTACAATCGTTTATTACTGTCATTGTCTTTACCTTATTAGTCTTAATGGCAGCGATCGCCGAACGCACCCAAGCTGAAGAGCAACTGCACTCAGCCCTCGATCGCCTCGCTCAAACCAATGAAGTCCTAGAAGATCGGGTCAAAGAACGTACCGCCGAGCTAGAAGTAGCCAAGGAAAAAGCAGAAGTCGCAAACCAAGCCAAAAGCACGTTTATTGCCAATATGAGTCATGAATTGCGCTCTCCCCTCAATGGGATTCTCGGATATGCTCAAATTCTGCAACGCGATCGCGAAACTGCTCCCAAACAAAAGGACGGACTAACCGTCATTTATCAATGTGGTTCCCATCTATTAACCCTAATTAACGATATCTTAGATCTATCTAAAATCGAAGCTCAAAAACTGGAACTCTATCCTATCGATTTTAATTTTCACCAATTTCTGCAAAGTGTAGTAGACATTTGTCGCATTAGAGCTGAACAAAAAGAAATAGGGTTTCTCTATTACCCTTCTCCCTTCTTACCCCTAGCCGTTCATGCCGATGACAAACGTCTGCGTCAAGTGCTGATCAATCTCCTCGGCAATGCAGTTAAATTTACCGATCTCGGACAAGTCACGCTTACCGTCACGAGGACATCCGGAAGCGATTCGGGAACCTCCCAACCGATGCATCGGATTCGGTTTGAAATAGAAGATACGGGTGTGGGAATGAACTCCGAACAACTGGAAAAAATATTTCTGGCTTTTGAGCAAGTAGGCGATCGCACCCGTCAAGATGAAGGAACCGGATTGGGATTAGCCATTACCTGCCAACTAGTAGAGATGATGGGAGGAACGATTCAAGTCGAAAGCACTCCCGGAAAAGGCAGTCGCTTCTGGTTTGATTTGAAACTTCCCGAAGCCCATGAATTGCAAATTTTAGGGGAAACCCACCCCCCAATTTTTCCTTCTGGGTACTCTCTGCGCTCTGGAGAAGCCAATTCTCTCCCGCTAAAGCTGCTCATTGTAGACGATCGCCCAGAAAATCGTCTAGTCTTGCTCGATTGGCTGAAACCCCTTGGTTTTGCGATCGTTGAAGCTGAAAATGGTCAAGAAGGCTGGGAAAAAGCCTTAGAATCTCCACCAGACTTAATAATTACCGATCTAGCCATGCCGATTGTGGATGGCTTTCAAATGACCAAACAATTCCGAGCCTCTAAAACCTTAAGTCAAATTCCCATTATTGCCTCTTCTGCCAGTGTATTTAACTTCGATCGCCAACAAAGTCAAGCCGCTGGATGTGACAACTTTTTACCCAAACCCGTACAACCCGAAGAACTGTTCGAGCAATTACAGCAATACTTAAATATTGAATGGAAATATGACCAGCAAGATCCTATAAATACGACTGATGATGATGGAGATAATTGGAGTATACCGCCCTATCATGAACTGGTTAGCCTGCATAATGCAAGCCTCGAAGGCTATATTGCTGGGATTGAAGCAGAAGCAATACGGATTAAAACGCTATCCCCTGAATATCAGGCTTTTGCCGACTATATTTTACAATTAGCTAAAGATTTCGATGACGAAAAGATTTTAAAAATTCTCGACTCTTATCAATCGGATGTTTAAATAATGACAAATTTGCCATCTTCCTCAATCTTAGTCGTTGATGATAACCCAACCAACCTAAAAGTTTTATTTGATGTTTTACAAGACTGTAATTATAAGGTGACCATTGCTAAAAATGGAGAAAATGCTCTCAGTAAAGCCCAGCGCAGTCAACCCGATCTAATCTTATTAGATGTCCTAATGCCAGGTATCGATGGGTTTGAAACCTGTCGTCGCCTTAAAGCTAATGAGCAGACCCGAAGTATTCCTGTGATTTTCATGACTGCCCTTTCGGAAACTGTTAATAAAGTGAAAGGTTTGAAACTTGGAGCTGTTGATTATATTACCAAACCCTTCGATCATGACGAAGTTTTAGCCCGTATCCAAGTACATCTCGATCTCAAAGCAGCCCAACTGAAATTAATTCAAGAATTTGGGCAATCTACCTTGGGGCAATTAGTCGCGGGTATTGCCCATGAAATTAACAATCCTGTTAATTTTGTCTACGGTAACCTAGATTACGCAACTGAATATCATCAAGAAATCATGCATCTCTTAGAGTTGTATGAAAGACACTATCCCGATCCCCATCCTGAAATCAAGGAGTGGGAATCTCAAATTGATTTACCTTTTCTGAAAAAAGACTATTTTCAGTTATTAGATTCGATGAAAATAGGGGCGGAACGAATCAAAGGTCTGGTGATTTCCTTGCGGATATTTTCGAGGCTAGATCAATCAGAATACAAGCTTGCCAATTTGCACGAAGGGGTCGAAAGTATTTTTCATCTTATTGAACATCGGTTACAAGAAAAACCGTATAGACCGGCGATTGAAGTGGTAAAAGATTATGCTGATTTACCTCTGATTCGCTGTTATCCGGCTCAACTCAATCAAGTGCTGATGAATCTATTAATTAATGGTATTGATGCCATTGATACTAAATGCTCCGTCGAGCCACAGGAGGAAGCAAAGAAGAGTAAAACACCGCAATTGAGGATTACGACCCGTGTTGAAGAGCAAGAGAATAGACGGTATGCCCAGATTCAGATTGCTGATAATGGGGTGGGGATTTCAGAGGCAGTACAGCAACGGATGTTTGAGCAATTTTTTACGACGAAAAAGATGGGTAAAGGAACGGGTTTAGGATTAGCGATCGCCCGTCAAATTATTGAAGAAAAACATCACGGTACGATCGCTTATCACTCAGAACTGGGGAAGGGCACAGAATTTACCCTCCTCATCCCCTATCCCGAGTAAGTTTAACTATACGCCGGGAAGTCCCCCGCTATAATCGCTTCGATTTAGCGGGGGATGAAAGGCGGGAAATTGGAGGAAGGGAAATTTCCCAATCTTCTTGACTCTTTTACTGTTTATAGTATAATTCAGTAAGGAAGACTTAAAATGATACACAAAGCAGTCAAAGTTCGACTTTATCCAACATCAGAACAACAAGTCATATTGTCTCAGCACTTTGGTTGTGCTAGATGGTGGTGGAACTATGCTTTGAATAAGTCAATCGAGACTTATAAGGAGACAGGCAAAAGTCTTGGCCAATCAGCTCTTAACGCTTTTTTACCCACACTCAAGAAAGAACAAGAAACTATATGGTGATCTGAATGCTATAGCCAAGTTTTGCAAGCAACAACACTCAACTTAATTACAGCCTACAAAAACTTTTTTGCCGGACGTGCTAAGTTTCCGCGTTACAAGTCAAAACATCGCCAGCAATCAATTCAGTATCCTCAAAACGTTAAAGTGCTTGATGGATTTATTCGGTTCCCGGGTAAAGTTGGCAAAGTTAAAGCTAAATTACATCGGAATATAGAAGGAGCAATCAAGACGGTAACAGTTAGTTTAGAGCCATCAGGTAAATACTTTGCTTCAATATTGACGGAAGCTGAAGGTGATAACCCAATAGTTTCAACTGACGGCCAAGTAATTGGGATTGACTTAGGACTAACTCATTTTGCTATTACAAGTAATGGCAGCAAGGTTTCTAAGTATGACAACCCTAGACATCTAGCTAAACATGAGAAAAACCTCAAACGTAAGCAGAAAAAGTTAGCCAAGAAAGAAAAAGGAAGTAATTCAAGGAATAAAGCTAAGAAGACTGTAGCTAAAGTGTACGAACGGGTAGCTAAATCCCGTCAAGATTTTCTACATAAGCTTTCCCGAAAGCTCGTCAATGAGAACCAAGTGGTCGTAGTAGAGAATCTTAATGTCAAAGGCATGGTACGCAATCACAATTTAGCTAAAGCAATATCTGATGCAGGATGGGGGAGTTTCGTCAATTTCATCGCTTACAAGCTAGAGAAAAAAGGCGGTAAGTTGCTGGAAATTGATAGATGGTTTCCCAGCTCCAAACTCTGCTCTAACTGCTATCACCAGATTGATGAGTTGCCACTTGATATTAGAGAGTGGACTTGCCCCCACTGTGGCACTCGTCACGACCGTGATGGTAATGGGGCTACGAATATAAGAGCAGAAGGCATCAGAATGCTACAGACGGATGGAACAGCCGTCTCTGCTAACGGAGGGGAAGTAAGACCAAAGCGTGGACGCAAGTCTGTTCTGAGGCATTCCCCTGCGATGTTAGAAGCCCACACGCTTAGTCGCTTCGACTTAGTGTGGGTAGTTCACTCTCTGATATCTACATTCAAGAGATAGCGCCGTTCGCGCACAGAGGGACCGCGCAGAACAATCCGGACGCGATCGCCAGAATGAACCCGAATTCTAAACTTACCGTCAGCATCCGTCGGCACTGCCCGATTATTCACATACACCAGATCCATCGGATCGGCTTGGGCAACAATCACAGCTCCATTCCCCGCAGGTGAGATACTCCGAATCCTCAACGTTGAGAGGGCTGGAGTGATTTCTTCTACAGTTGGAGGTTCACCTGGATTAATCACCGCATAAAATCCAGGATTGACCAAAACTTCTTGACCTTGACTGAAGACTCCCACAATACCATCAATAGTAGAAATGCCTGTTTTTCCATCTGGACCGACATTGACTCCAAAAGAGGTTCCTCGAACTCCGGCAACCCCGGCTGGAGTTCTCACCCGCACCGGTGCATTTTCCGTTGCCGTTGATTGGGCAATATTCAAAGGAATATCAAGACTCTTTAATCCAGTAATTTGCTCCAAATTTTGTCCTAATAAACGATCCGGATTACTAACCCATGCGGCAATGGAAAATCGCGCTCGTCCTAGAGGAATATAAAATCCTGTAATCGGGGGATTTCCTCCTTCGAGGGTCTCGACTTGAAACGTGGTTTGTGGAGCTAATTCAACGACCCCAACTTGGCTATCAATGCGTAGTCTAGCCATGGAATTTTTTCCAGTAACGATCCGATCTTCTGAAGTGAGTAGCTGATCCCCCACACGAGCTGGCCGATCGTTAAACCAAACAGTTCCCTTAATTTCTTCAATCGTCACCGATCGCATTGTAGGGGCTTGCGCCACCGGAGAACTGATGGGGGAATTTAAAGCTTCTTCTCTTGCAGATAAATTGTGGTTATACTCTACAGTAGATTCAGGGTGCAACGTCACCGAAGTTCGATCGGTGGTTTCTACGGAACTGGCCGAGCTCTGTTGGGTCGATAACCCAGAACTCAGAACCGTCAAGAACACTCCCACTCTAAGCAGAGTAGGAAACATCTGAGGAATGTAGGAGTCAAACAGCTTCATTTTTTAATGGGGTGCTTTCAAGCAAAATTTGTTTGTTTGTTCAGCCTTCCCGATCCAAATCAGGATTGTTTTTCAGCATCAGATGGCAAGAACTGAAATATGAATTGGCAACCGCGTGTTCTTCGCTTATTGCGAATCAATTATTACTTACCCTTAACGGGTCTGCTTGTATGCACCCTTGGAGGAGGAATCGGGAAACCCTCGTTTCCTGTCGAGTCTAGCTACACTTTACCCTACTCCGATCGGATTACCCTGTTATCTGGGTTACCTACAGCCAAAAGGGTTAAGGCAGATTCTCCAGACTTGATTTTTCAACAGGCTCTGGAATGGTATCACAAAGGGACAGTCGTAGGGTTTGAACAAGCGATTCCCCTGCTAAAAAACGCCTACCAATTGTATCAAGAACAGGGCCAAGTGCAACAATCGGCGTTGAGTGGTTTACTTTTAGGGATTATTTATAAAAATTTAGGACAATTAGAGCCTTCTTTGGAGTATGTGCAACAGGCATTAGCATTTTATGAACAAAGTACCGATCCGGTGGGGATGGCGGATAGTTTGAACCAAATGGGTTTAATTTATCAAATCCAGGCGGATATGGATGCAGCACTCAACGCCTATAGTCTGGCTCTACAGCACTATCAACAGGTTGAAGATCGGGGGGGAGAAGCCTATACATTTAATAATATAGGCGTGGTTTACGATCGCCTCGGTCAATATCAGCAAGCCCTAGATTACTATAACCGCGCTCTACCCCTCTGGCGCGAAGTGGAAGATGGCTATGGGGAAGCGGCAACCTTGAATAATATCGGTATTATTTACGATCATTTGGGGGATTATGACCCATCTTTGCACGCTTATGAACAGGCATTGCTAACCTATCGCACTCTTGAGGATCGGTTGGGGATGGCACGGACATTGAATAATATTGGCTTGTATTATGATGCGGTCAAGTTACCCCAACAAGCACTGACCTATTACGAACGGGCGCTACCCTTGTGGGAGGAAGTCGGCGATCGCCCCGGTCAAGCGAGTACCCTCAATAATATGGGCTATGTGTGGGCAGATCGGGGTCAGTGGGAGAAATCCCTGGGTTATTATGAACAAGCGCTACCCTTGTGGGAGGAAGTCGGCAATCGCAAAGGAAAGGCAAGTACATTAAATAATCTGGGTTATGTCTATGCGAACCAAGGAAAACCGGACAAGGCGCTAGAGCAGTATCAACAAGCATTAAGCATTCGGCAAGAAATTGGCGATCGCCCCAAAGAAGCCCTGAGTTTGTATCGTATCGCTCAAGTGCAACAGGAACAAGGGGGGTTAGAAGAAGCACTCGAAACCCTGAAACCGGCGATCGCCATTATCGAAGATATGCGGATTAACGTTGCCAGTCAAGAGTTACGCACTAGCTTTTTTGCCTCCAAACAGGACTATTACGAATTTTACATCGATTTACTGATGCAACTGCACCAGAAATCGCCCCAACACGGCTATGATGCCCAAGCCTTGCAAGTGAGCGAACAATCTAGAGCCAGGTCATTGTTAGATATTCTGGCAGAAGCCCAAGGAGATGTGAGTGCGGGCGTTAATCCCACTCTCCTCGAGCAGAAAAAAAGCCTACAAAAACAACTGAGTCTTCAAGAAGAGCGCCGAATTCAGATCCTCAGCCGCTCCCATACTGAACGGGAAGCCCAGGTGATTGAAGAAAAAATTAAAACCCTTCTCGACCAATACCGAGCCGTACAAGCCCTGATTCGGGTCTCTAGTCCCCGCTACGCCGCCCTCACCCAACCTGAACCCCTCACCCTAGAGGAGATCCAAACCCAGGTTCTAGACGAGGATACCTTGCTCTTAGAATACTTTTTGGGCAAGGAGCGCAGCACCTTATGGCTCGTCAGTTCTACGGAGATTAAGAGCTATGAACTTCCTGGGCGAGAAACCATAGAACAGAGTGCCCGTAAGTTTCGAGATGCTCTGACGATTCCCACCCAAAGGATACGCCGTAATGTGCTGGAAGCCACCGCTATCCAGCTCAGTGAGCAGATTTTAGGGCCGGTAGCCGAGGAGTTGGGGAATAAGCGATTGGCGATCGCCGGTCATGGAGCCTTACAATATGTGCCTTTTGCGGCTCTTGCTGTTCCGGGTCTACAGGAATATAAGCCCCTAATTGCCAATCGCGAACTCGTTAATCTTCCCTCTGCGTCTACAGTAGCGATTTTGCGACGGGAAACCCAAGGACGCAAACCTGCCCCCAAAACTCTAGCTGTGCTTGCCGATCCCGTGTTTGGACAAAATGATGGACGAGTGAGTACTAGGGGAACCAGCAAAGCACAACCCCTACCGCCAGATTTGGAGCGATCGGCTAGGGAATCAGGTGTTTTATTTGACCGATTACCTTACACTCACCAGGAAGCCGAAAGTATTTTAGCCCTTGTTCCTGCTCCAGAGCGTCTTGAAGGCTTTGGATTTAGTGCCAGTCGAAAATTAGCGGCCAGTGACGAACTCTCCCAATATCAGATTATCCACTTTGCCACCCACGGCTTAATGAATAGCACAAACCCTGCCCTATCTGGGCTAGTTTTTTCCTTAGTCAATGCTGATGGCGAACCCTTAAATGGTTTCTTAAGACTCCATGAAATTTTCAACTTAAACCTACCCAGTGAGTTGGTGGTTTTAAGTGCCTGTGAAACCGGTTTAGGACAAAACATTAAAGGAGAAGGTTTAATTGGCTTAACCCGAGGATTTATGTATGCAGGAGCGCCCCGTTTAGTTGTCAGTTTGTGGAGTGTAGATGATCAAGCTACCGCCAAATTAATGATTGATTTTTACCAGACTTTATTGGCAGAAGGAAAATCCCCGAGTCAGGCATTGCGGGAAGCCCAATTAAAAATGTGGGAAACGTCCCAATGGTGGCAACCCTATTATTGGGCAGCGTTTACATTGCAGGGAGAATGGAATCATTGATGAAAGAGATCGGCAATCCTGCTCAAGGAGCGATACAAAACTGGTAGGGGCGTTTCATGTGAAACGCCCCTACATTGAATCCTTTGGGTAATTCAGTTGAATTTTAAATCTGAGGAGCCGTCATCCCTTGAGCTAGGCGACCGGGAACCCCTTCAAATGCCACAGATGAAGATTCCACTAAGGTGGGGACAGCATTACGTAATCTGGCTGTATATTCTACCGTCGTTGGATCGTAAATCTGGGTGACAATTTTCGGATAGAGTCCGATACCAATAATGGGAACCAGCAAGCAGGCAATGATAAATACCTCGCGAGGTTCCGAATCAACTAATACCTCGTGTTCGACCAATTCCTTGTTTTCAGGGCCATAGCAGATTTCCCGCAGCATGGACAGCAGATAAATCGGAGTCAAAATTACACCGACAGCGGCGAGGAAAACGACGAGAACTTTAAACGTGGAACTGTAGGCATCACTGGTACTAAAGCCGATAAAGATGGTTAACTCAGCGACAAAGCCACTCATACCGGGAAGGGCTAAAGAAGCCATGGAGCAAGCTGTCCACATGGCAAACATCTTCCGCATCTTTTGACCGACTCCGCCCATTTCATCCAACATTAGGGTATGGGTGCGGTCATAGGTTGCACCGACGAGGAAGAAGAGACTCGCTCCAATTAAGCCGTGGGAGATCATTTGTAGCATTGCACCACTCAGTCCTAGATTGGTAAACGAACCTAAGCCAATGAGAACAAACCCCATGTGGGAGATGGAAGAGTAGGCAATCTTGCGCTTCAGGTTGCGTTGAGCAAAGGAAGTCAGAGCTGCATAGACGATGTTGACTACGCCCAGGATGACCAAAATAGGAGCAAAGACGGCGTGAGCATCGGGTAACATACCGGCATTCATGCGGATGAGGGCATAGCCTCCCATTTTTAGGAGGATACCAGCCAGTAACATATGTACGGGAGCTGTGGCTTCACCATGAGCATCCGGTAGCCAGGTATGGAGGGGAAAAACCGGAAGTTTGACAGCGTAGGCAATGAAGAGGCCAGCATAGAGGAAGAGTTCTAAGTTTAGGGCATAGTCCTTATTGGCGATCGCCTGCATATCAAACGTAACGGTATCTCCATAAAACGCCATCGCCAAGGCCACCAGAAGAATAAACAGGGAACCCCCTGCGGTATAGAGAATAAACTTGGTGGCTGCATAGAGCCGTTTTTTACCGCCCCAAATAGAGAGCAACAGGTAAACCGGGATTAACTCTAATTCCCACACCAGGAAAAAGAGCAACATATCCTGAACCGCAAATACGGCAATTTGTCCGCCGTACATAGCCAACATCAGGAAGTAGAAGAGCTTGGGCTTCATGGACACCGGCCAAGCTGCTAACATGGCTAAGGTGGTAATAAAGCCAGTGAGAATAATCAGGGGCATGGATAGACCATCTGCACCCACTGACCAATTGAGGTCAATTTGAGGAACCCAGGCATATTTTTCCACTAACTGTAAGCCTGGCTCATTTAAGTCATAGCCTGTGCAGAAGGCATAGATAATGAATGCAAAGTCAATCAGTCCAACAATCAGAGAGTACCAGCGTACTGTTTTCCCATCCTCGTCTGGGATAATTGGCAGCAGCAGAGAAGCCGCGATGGGAAACAGAATAATGATGGTTAACCAAGGTAAATCAGTCATAAATGCTTAGTAGATAGGGTTGGGGGGATCGGGGGATGGGGAGATGGGGGGA
>DDLS01000004.1 GCA_002340255.1 Cyanobacteria bacterium UBA2566 | reverse complement strand
TTTAGACCGGGGAGGATGTCAACCCTCAAGAACAATGGGAATCAGCCCTGTTTCAATTTCACGAAGATAGGGTGTTAATCCTGTCTGCTCACCCCTTTCTCGCAGCACCTCTAGATCGGTTGCTTCCCAACATTGCTGTTCCCGTGAATAGTCATTCCCCGTGAGCTTTTCCAGAACAGACTTAGCATTTCTGAGTTCTTGGGGTTCAGGTGAACGCAATTTATGCGCTTCCAGACAAGGATCGAAACTCAGCTTTTGCGCCATATCCTCTAACACTTGTCTTTCTTGTTCATCGCCTGGTATAAATCCATTCAGCACCCAAGCTTCCCGATTGCGATCGGGTGTGCCAATAATAATCTCTAATTTGGGTTTCTTGCTAATCTCCTCTGAACGCACATCCTCAAGATGTTGTCTTCTCTCCGGTTGATGATCTAAATCGCGAATAAATAGAACGGCTTGAATATCTCGTTGTCGTTGCAGGAAACGCACTAAGTTCAAAACCTTCCTAGCTGCTGCACCATCGGTTTTCAACGTTCTTCCTTTCCCTCCTAGAAATCTGGGTGGCTTATAACCTAAATCTTGTTTAAAAAAATCGATAATAACTTTGAGATTTTTCCAGCAAGAAAACTCCGTATTCTCTTTTAATCCCCTCCATTGAAAATAGTAGGGAAGCTGATCTCTATCCAACCATTCAATCGTTTCTAAGATAACTCGCTCTGCTAATTTCGTCCCTATCTCTGCATCGGCTCTCGCTTCAACAATGACAATAAATTCAACCATGCATTTCTCCAGCCACTACCCAGTCTTCTCCTTCAGCATCCCAAAACTCTCCAGTGGTTAAAGTCTGCTGTGCCCATTCTACATTTGGATGTTCATCCAACCGTTTACAAGAAGAAAAACCAGAATTAATCTGACTTAACACATGCACTTGAGAAGGCTTTAATTCATCGACAATGTAAGGAGAGTGAGTCGAGAAAATGATTTGCAAGTTAGGATTCTCTTTAAGAATTGTCTGCAATACTTTCACAAAGTCTCGTTGTGCCTTCGGATGCAAACCCTGATCGATATCATCCAGTAACACTAAGTTGGCTTGTTTCGGATACATGAGAACGGTGAGTAACCCCAAAGCCAACAAAGTTCCTTCACTAATGGCATGAGCGGGAATACGCTCCCCCGTATTCATATCTAAAACAACTTCTTTGCCTGCTCTATCTTGACTTTCATTATAGGAAATTGATTTGCCGTCAATGTTTATGACTCGCTGACGATTGACTATGACATTTTTACGTCTTAGTCCAACCTTTTGTACTCCTGGAACGACTTGTTTTAAGAGTTTTTGCAACCGTTCAAATTGATCCGGTGTTTCATCACGTAGATAATCTAAAATTAGAGCAAAATTGGAGCCATCAAATGCCATTTTTGGAGTAATATCATCACTATAGGCAGGTTTAGCTAAATTAGCAGCAACTAGCTTCAAATAAACCGGATAGTTGAAAACTTGTGGTATCGGAGAATCGGCTTCACTTAATGAGCTTGACCATTTCTCAATTTTGCCCTCTTGCCCTTCATCTATCTTCCATAACGCCATCGGTAACCAACGATTTTCAGGATTTTCCACCTTTTTCCATTGATAGGAAACTGTCCAGTCTTGTCGTCGATCTTGATCTCCCCAAAAACCACTAGCTGTAACTGACATTTGAGTTGCGCCAATAGTCGTTATAAACTGAGGAGATTGTTCATATTCAAAAATTTGTGCAAAGGAGGAAGTTCCCAGCCGAACAAGATACTGTAAGGCTTGTAAGATCGAAGTTTTACCTGAACTATTTTGACCTACCAGTGCATGAAGTCGAGAATGATCGAACTTCAATTCGGTGGAGCGATGGCTTTTAAAATTACAGAGCTTAACCGTTTCTAGCATTTAATGATGATGATTCTCCTTTGTCTTTAGTTAAATTTCTGATTTTACTCAAAATTCTACCAAATCTATCGATTTAACGCCATGTTCTTTATTATCTTAACTTTTGTGACTTGATGATTGACTTGATGATTGACTTGAAGATGAGGTAGATTAATGCTTAGAGCGCCACTACGAATATTTGCGTTAAATCCATTAAATTACAAGAATTGATTGATTCAATCGAACAATTTTCCATTGAAGATCAAGATTATTTATTTGACTTAATCCGCAAGCGGAGAATTGAACAGCGACACTTAGAAATTGCGGCTCATGCTGAAACGCTGAAGCAAGAATTTCAGCAAGGAACCGCTAAACGAGGAACGGTGGACGATCTGATTGCTGATTTACTTGAGGATGATGATGGAGATCGTCTGGAGCAGTAGCTTTAAGAGAGTGTTTAAGAAATTGGCCAAGAAACAACCTCAATTACAAGCAAAGGCGATTGAGGTATTAAAAATTATCGCTACCGATCCCTTTACTCCTTCCTTAAAATCTCATAAGTTAACGGTCAGCTTAAACGGATTATCGTCATGTTCCGTGGCTTATGATTGCCGGATTATTTTTGCTATTTCTGATGAAGAAGATGGAGATGAAGAAGTTATTTTCCTGATTGATATTGGCAGTCATGACGAAGTTTATTAGTTAAGTAAAACTGACTCTGATTTGAGGAAATTTGATTAACCGATGAGCATAGACATTCACCTCAATAGTTCCGAAGCCACCCGGACGAGGAACTGCGGCATCAGAATTTCCGTACATTTAGACGATTGCATCCACAGTCATATCTTGTAGCGGCTTTCCGGCTGGAAAGCTCTTACACCATGTCTGTCTCTTATTTGGCATCACTATAAACCCTGTATCCCTTGCTCTGTAATGTTTTGAGAGCTTCTTACTGGGCAATAGGAACAACCTGTACCCAATGTTTTTTCAGGAATGCAGCTACTTTACAGCAATAGCGACACTTAATCTGCCACTCTCAAAAAAATATTGACGAATAATCTGGAATATTATAGACTGAAGATCAAATCCACTTAGGAAGATGAAAGTATGGAAGAACATATGAGTAGAGAGGATATATATTCTCTGATCTATGACCAATTGTCCAATGAGGAAAAGCTTCGGCTAGAGGTGGTTCAGTCTTTGTCTGAGCCTTGCGATGATCGCAAGACATACAAGCAAAAGCTGGAGGAAGCTGCTCAGAAGCTCAGTAAATCCAAGCGAACTGTGCAGCGATTGATGAAGGACTGGAAAGAAAATGGAGTTTCAGCCCTCTTTCCCACCACTAGAGCTGATAAAACTAAGCATCGAATTTCTCAAGAGTGGCAAGCATTTATTCAGGATACTTACATGGAGGAACTGATCAAAGGAAGATGGATAAGTATAAAAGAGATTGCCTTAAAAGTACAAGAAAGGGCTACAAAGCTAGGAGAAGTCGATCCTCCTAGCGAACGAACCATTCGACGAGTACTTAAAAATAAGTACGATGTACCAGAACATATTTACAGTGAGGAAGGGAAAAGAGAGATGTACAGGGTTAGTATTCCAATTAAAGGATATGTAAGAATGCATTTCCTTACAGATTCTGCTGAAGAAAGTATAGCTCAAGCGCTTAAGACCTGGGATTACCCCAATATCCACAATTGTCAGATAGATGGATCTATTTCATCAATAAAAATAGATCCCAGCATTGATGATTTAGATACTCCAAGAGAACCTATAGTAAGAAAATTAGTACCTAAACAAAGCTTGGTAAGACAAATGGAAAAATGCCATCAAGTTAGAGAAGAGAACGTGGAAGATTATCTCAAATACGAAGAGGACTTAGTTTGGCTTCAAGATATTAATGAGTTTCCCTGGGTACGTTGCTGGGAGGCTGAACCAATGCCATGGCGAGCAGGATTATCTCGTGACATCTCCTGTGTTAAAAGAGACGATATGATTATTGTAGGTTATTCAGAGGTAAAGGTTGGCGCTCCTTTTTTGGACTGGGAAGGGGAAGAATATTACTACAGGCGAGTCTTTCTTATTAATAAAGATGACTACAAAAATTATTCTCCTGGTCGTTATCCTACAGAGGCTAAACTCACTAAAAGCTTAAAGCCAGGATTCCGAGGAATTCATCCGAAGAATAGATAACGGTACATATCCCTCGTCTGTCACTCTACCCAAATATTACCGTCCTAATTTTTGTCTGATCCGAGCGATAAATGCTTCGGTTTCCGGTAATTTTAGGGGGAGGCAGAGGAGGGCGAAAATGCCTAAACCGATGGAGCCGGAAATGGAGAGTTGCAGGAGATGGAAGAGGAAACTGGGGGTTGTCCAGAGTTGTTCTAAGGTGTCGTTGATGAACCACGCGATCGCAGAGGCGATCGCACTCACCACCGTCAAACTCAGTATCGGAATCATCCATCCTTGCCAGCGTAAACCCTGAATTTTCCGATCTAGCAAAATAATCATCGTCACCATGGAAAAAAGGTTAACGCCAACTGTGGCTAAGACTAAACCGGGTGCGCCAAAGGACTGAATTAATACATAATCTAAAACCCCATTCAACACGATACTGATCGTGCTAATCCGAAATGGAGTTTGACCATCTCCGAGGGCATAAAAGACACGCACCAACACATCTCGACCTAAGTAAACAAACATGCCGATGCCATAGGCAACCAGTAAACTAGAGACAAACTGAGAAGCTTGCGGGTTAAAGGCTCCGCGCTCGTAAACCACCCGCACGATCGCATCACTGAGGGCAATCATTAACCCCCCCAACGGTAACATCGTCAGCGCTGTAAGTATCATCCCTTGGCGGATGCGCTGTTTCAGTTCCGGCCAATTTTCGGGTTCCGTAAGCCGGGAAAAAACGGGTAATAAGGGAACCAGAAGCATATTGGAGAGAATACCCAGAGGCGTTTGCACCAATAATCCTGCATATCCCAAGGCTGAAGCGGTTTGGGGGATGAACGAGGCAAAAAACAGATCGGTATAGACGTTAATTTGCATCATGCCCGAAGAAAGGGTTGCTGGGCCGAGAACCCGCAACACTTGACCGACTCCCGGTTGGCGAAACTGAAACCTGAGTCGCAGGGTTCCCAAACCCGATCGCCATTGCACCACCAGTTGCGCGAACCATTGGATCGCCGCACCTCCCAGAGTTCCCCAAGCCAGGAATTGACCCCCGATACGAGCATATTCAGGATTGATGATATCAGAGCCTAATTGCAGGAATAGAGCGCCTAAACTGGCTAAAATGGTCAAACTGGAAAACAGGGGACTAATGGAGGGGAGAAAATACCGATCGCCCGCATTCAATGTGCCAAACCCAATGCCAATCCAACCCGCAAGCAGCGCCAGGGGAGCCATGATCCGCAGTTGTTCCACGGCGATCGCATGAATCTCCAGTCCTTCAGGCGTTTGCAACAGTCCCGGAGCCACCAAATGGATCAGGGGATCGGCTGCCACCATCAGAAATAGGGTCACGGGCAGTAAAATTAGGCTAATTAATGTAGTAATCGTTTCCACCAACGGCGCAGCCTCTTCCGGTTTGCGCTTGGCTAAAGCACTGACAATGGCACTATGAAACGGGCCATTAATCCCCCCTAGGAGGATGAGCAGAAAACCGGGAATCACATAGGCATAAGTATAAGCATCTACTGCCGGTCCCACGCCAAAAGCCGCCGCGATCGCCTGTTGGCGGACTAAACCGGCGACTTTACTGACTAAGGTGGCGATCGCCACTAACCCCGCAATTCCCGCTAAAGAGCGAGATGATTTAGAAGAATTGGACACAATCTAATAATTAACAATTAACAATTGAGGTAATGGGTAATAGGGAATAGGGAATAGGGAACAGGCGATCTCCCCATCTCCCATTCCCCTATCCCCCATCTCCCCATCTCCCCATCTCCCCATTCCCCCATCTCCCCTATTCCCCTTCACCTTGCTGACTAAACCGTGCCAACAACTGCTCGCGGGAATTTTGCATACTCACCGAAACCGCCTCTTCTGGAGATAATTCCAGCAAGCGATCTACAATTGCAGTTAACTCCTCATCTAAAGAACCAAACCGATTCCTGAGCAACGTTTCCATCATTAAACGTTGAGTTTGCCGCAACTGCTCCAGTCCCTGTTGAATTCCTTGCTCAATTCCTTGCTCAATTCCGAGTTGAATCGTGTCTTCGCGCCATTTTATGTAAGCTGGTGATAATTCCATAATTAACTCCCGATCTTCTGGATTTAAGTCTATTCTAGTTTCTACATTAATCTGCCAAATCCCAATCAGTTCCAAAATATTGCGCTGGTGAGGATGATCTGGGGGCAATTCAACCACCTCTTGAATGGCTCTTTTCTGAGTTCCCCCTTTTCCCAACAGTCTCAACCATAGCGTTTCTGGGGTTTCTGGCAGTTGGTTGATGGCAATTATCCCCGTTTTGGTTAGCTCAGGTAGTAAATAGACTCCAGAACACCACTGTTCTAAGTTAGAGCGAGCGCCGCAGAATTCGATGACTCGTTCAGAAAGGGTTGGCGTTAGTATCCAGAGTTTC
Organism: Cyanobacteria bacterium UBA2566; assembly: GCA_002340255.1. Taxonomy (GTDB): domain Bacteria; phylum Cyanobacteriota; class Cyanobacteriia; order Cyanobacteriales; family Desertifilaceae; genus Roseofilum. The sequence continues at coordinate 53,250 of DDLS01000004.1, read as the reverse complement.
GGTAATTCACTGTCCTGAAGAGTTTGCTTTTGGCGTTTGGCTTGTCGTTGCAGTTCTCCATGCACATAGAACAATTTGAGAATACAGTTCCGAATTTCTGGGTTAGTTGGACAATTGCGATAAGGTTCTAATAAACAAGTTGTAGAAGCGAGTTGAGAGAGTAAACCCAATGCTGGAGGGTTATTTGGTGGTTCAGATGCTGGCTCAAAAATCAGGTCAATCCAGAGAGTTTCCCCCGGAATTTCCCGACTAATATTGACTTCTCCCAGGGGTTCTAGGAGTTCTTTGAGGTATTGTTTAGCAAATTGATCGTGGGGTTGGCGCGTCATATCCAGTCCGATTCAAAGATTGTAATTGCCAACCTTCGTAGGTTGGGCAGGAGGAGTGGGTTATTGATTCACCTGCAATAACTCATTACCCAATGGTAATATCAAATCCGAATAATCAGTTACACTATGTCATTGCGAATGGAGCGAAGCGGAATGAAGCAATCTCGCCAATCTGGTCAATCTCGGAAGTCTCGGCAATTGCTTACCTTCGGTCGCAATGACAACTGTTTAACCCGACTTGATATAATAAGTTAAAGCAATATTCATTTTGTCAAGCCCTAAATATAGGGTAAAGAAAAGTTGGAAACGGTTTTTTCCTATTCCCTATTCCCTATTACCTCGTCCCTTAATTAGAATTCATGCGATTCCAGAGCGCCATAAATCGATCGTCAGTTTGAGTCTTTTTATCAATTTTGGTTCGAGTTAAATTAATGTTATTTCCACAAACCCCTAACTTAGCCCCCCGCAAGTCCGCATCCATCAGATTTGGAGAACCTAAACTTCCAGAATTCATCTGCATTTTGCGTAAATCTGCCCCCGTCAGATCGGCAGTGCTAAACCGACTCATATACAATCGAGCCGATGTGAAATTCGCATTTCGCATCATGCTATTGTGAAAGTTAACATTCTGGATTAATGCCTTAGAAAAATTGGCATTGGTAAAGTTTGCTTCCGAAATTTTGGTGATATTTTGCAATGAAGCATCCTGGAAATTAGTACGGGTAACATTGGCGCGATCGAGATTGGTTCGGCTTAAAAATGCTCCGGTTAAATCCGCATCCGTCAAGTCTGACTGACTGAGATTAGTATCACTTAAATTTGCTTGAATCAATTTTGCCCTCCGCAAGTCAAAACCGGATAAATTGATATTGTTTAATTGCAGTCTGCTCAAATCTTGTCCGGCTAAATCGGTTTTTGGATTCAAACCCGCTAATTTCAACTGTTCTAATAAATCGGGCGATCGCGCTTCTCGGACAGTTTGGATGATTTGTTCAATGGAAGCAGAGGTGCGATCGCCAAAATTGGCATCTCGCGTTTTCGCAGAACTCAAATTTGCCCCTTCCAACTGCGCCCCCAATAACTGCGCCTGGGTTAAATTCGCCTGGGTTAAATTGGTATTTCGTAAATCCGCACCATTCAAGTTCGCTTGCGTCAAATTTGCTTGTACGAAATGCGCCCGATTCAAGTTTGCATTCTCTAAATTAGCACCTTCCAAATTGGCATGATGTAACATCGCCCCCGCCAAATTAGTCGATTGTAAATTAACACTGTGCCAATCCACCCCCACCAAATATGCACCTGCCAAATCTTGTCCTTGTAAGTCAACCCGACGGTTTTGATTGACAATTTCCCAAATCACCTGCCATTTTTCGTCCCACTGAGTCGAATCATCAATCTGGCACTCTTTAAAATTGGCTCCCTGTAAATTAGCCTCTCGTAAATCAACGCCGCTGAGATTGACACCTTGCAAAATCATTCGATATAAATTTAATCCCTGGAAGTTGGCATTCTGCAAATTGGCATCACGCAATTCCACCTCAACAAACTGCGCCACTTTTGACAAATCTGCACCCTGTAAATTCGCCTCTTGAAGCTGCACATTTTCTAAGTTTGCACCTGTCCAATTGATATTGTGTAGATTGGCATTACTCAAATAACAACCCAATAAATTTGCCCCTTCCAAATCGGCATTTTCTAAATCTGCGTATTCTAAATTCGTTCCATCATCACTCCAATCAAAAGTGACGTGACAGAGTGTCGCATCCCGCAGACAGGCTCGATGTAAATAGGCACCGTGAAACGTAGCATGACTGAGGTTTGCACCAGCTAAATTGGCTTCAGAAAAGCTGGCATCGTCAAATTCCGCATGACTCAGATTTGCACCGATAAAACTGGCACGGTTAAAGTTAGCATAGTTGCCTTGAAGCTGTTTTAAATTTGCGCCGTTTAGATTGACATTCTCTAGATTGGCTTCTTCTAAATTTGCCCCTTCCAGGTTCGTATTCTCTAAGTTTGCATTTTCCAGATTTGCGGCTGTCAGGTTGGCATAACTGAAATTGCACTCTCGCAAATCCATCCCAGCAAAATTGGCATTTTCCAAATTAGCATTTTGGTAATTCTTTCGATCCGAAGATGGGTTGGCAAGCTCCCACAGTTCTCGGACGCGATCGCTCACATTTAACGCTCCAGAAATCGCTGTTCCAATCAAATTTGCTTCTTCCAGGTTCGCGCCTTCTAAGTTGACATTGTCTAAATTCGCATGACTTAAATCGGCTTGTTCTAAATTCGCATTAGTGAAATTGACACCCGTTAAATTTGCACCGCTTAACTGACATCTTTCCAAGTATGCTTCGCTCAGATCGGCATCTGTCAATTCTGCTGCAAAATCTTCTTGATTGAGAAGTTGCCAAACCAACCACCATTTTGGATCGAGTTGGGTATTTTGATTGATTTCTGTTCTGGTTAAATTGGCTTGATTGAGATTGGAATCTCGTAGATCGGCATCATTCAGATTTCCTCCCGCTAAGTTGGCATCTGTGAGGTTTGCGTGGCTGAGATTTGCACCGGATAAATTCAACAAATTGAGATGTTGGAGATTAGCATGGCTGAGGTTTGCTTGCCGAAATGACAGAATCCGATCGCCCCTCATTTCCTCTAAATTGGCGTGGCTCAAATCTGCGCGATCGAAGTTGGTTTTAGATAGAGCCGTCCCTTTTAAGTTTGCCCCAACCAAGCTCGCTCCGGCAAAATTACAGTTGCTCAAATTGGCATTTTCTAAGTTAACTCCATCCCAGTTAACTCCTTGGAAATCCCGATCGCTCAAATCCATTCCTTGCAGATCTTGTCCTGAATACCCTTCGTTTTGCAATTCCCACAGAATCCGTCCTGTGCGATCGAATTGGGTTTGGTTATCGATCTCCACATTTTCGAGATTCGTTCCGCACAGATTCGCACCCCGAAGATCTACACCGCACAGACTTGAATGACCAAAATCCGAATGTGCTAAATCGGCATTTTGGAAATTAACACGGTTACAAATTGCCTCTCGAAAATTCCCTTTTGGGAGTTTGGCGCGATCGCAATTCGCACCCGACAGGTTGGCTTGGCTAAAGTTCGCATCTGGCAAATTGACGGCTTGGAAATTAGCATCTTGTAAGCTGATTTGATTCAAATTCACTTGAGTACAGGAGATGAGCGAAAAATTGGCGCGATCGCACGTCGTCCCCTCTAAAATTGCTCCCGAAATGACTGCCATTTCCAAATTAGCATCCTGTAAATTAGCCGCTGTGAGATTACTGCGATTCAGGTTAGCTTTGCTTAAATTAGCCCCCGATAAATCGGCGTGGCTCAAATTTGCCTCTCGAAAATTGGCTTGGCTGAGATTCTGATTTTGTAAATTTTGGCAACTGAGATTACCTTTACAAAGAGAGACTTTAATCCATGTTGCTCCCTGCAAGTTCAGGTTATGTAAATCTGCCTCGAACATCTTGGCATCGGTTAAGTTTGCCCCTGAAAAATTAATCGAATCAAATTTTGTCCCGGTGAAGTCTACTGATTCTAGATCGGCTTGACTAAAATCAATCCGAGTTAAAGTTGAGCTGTTAAAACTGCCATTTTTAAGATTAGCACCCTTGAAGTTAATATCGGTTAATTCGAGGGCAATCAATTTTAATCCCGGCAAATCTTGTCCCTGGATTTCCAAGTTTTGAGTGTCTTGATTCGCTAACTGCCAAAACAATTTCCCTTGCGGATTGAGTTGGGTATTTTCATCAATAATACTCAGTCGCAGATCGGCTCCCGTCAGGTTCGCGCCGAGAAAATTAGCGCCGCGCAAATCAGCACGGTTCAGGCTGACATTTTCGAGGTTTGCATCGCTGAAATTGCAATTTCTGAGATCGGTTTTTCCGAGTACGGCATGGCTGAAATTGTAGCCTCGAAAGTCGCGATCGCGCAGATCTCCCTTTTGGAACCACAAACCCTGTAAATTGCCGTCCGCATGGGTGGGGTTGAAGAGTTTCCACAGCGCCAAAGTCCGCGCATCTAAACGGGTGCGATTGTCGATCGCAACCCCTTCCAAACAAGAATTGTCCAAACGAGTACGGCTCAAATTTGCACCCCGAAAGTCTGCTCCTTTCAAATTAGAACTTTCCAAGAATGCTTCGGACAGATCGGCATCTCGAAAGTTGGCCCCCGAAAAGTCACAGCGATCGCAATTGATCCGGTTTAATTTGGCTTGGTTAAAGTTAGACGATTTAAAATTTGCTTGTCTGCTAAAAACTTGAGTCAAATTGGCCGCCTGAAAGTTAGCTCCACTCAAATTTGAATCACTGAGGCGACATTGGGATAAATTTGCACTCGAAAAATTAATGCTTTGTAAATCGGATTCGTCTAAATTCGCGAAGGACAAATCAGTGTTGGAACAGTCCCGATTTTCATTCCTCAAATTCACCAATTCCCAAACCAATTTCCACTTTGGATCGAGGCGGGTATTTTCATTAATTTGACTGTCTTGGAGGTGTGTCCACTTGAGATCGGAACCGGTCAAATCGACATCTTCTAGGTTTGCTCCTCGCAAAACGGCAGAAGCCAAAGAAACACCTTGTAAATTCTTTCCTTTTAGGTTGCGATCGCTCAAAATCGCACTCGATAAATTTGCCCCCGGTTGCAGTTGGTCTTCGGTGACAGGTGGGCGACTGCTGCTAAACCTGCGATTCCGCTTCGGTTGAGTGTTCTGATTCTGTGGTTCCTGACTACTCCGGCGACGGCGGCGACGGCGTGGATTTTCAGTATTTTTCCGTTCCGACATGGCAGCTTTCTTCCCTTGGAATCTCCTCTTTTTATTTTAATCGATTTAGATTAGCAGCCAGTTGGGTGAGTAAGCCCAAGGAAGGTGGGGGAATGGGTGGATAGGGCAAGAGAAAAGGAAGCTGTTTCCTCAACTCACCTTGCCCTGAATAGAGTCCATAGGGACGGGAGTTATTTAACGTCCAAGAGTTCCACATCAAAAACTAAGGTCGCATTGGGGGGGATGACACCACCTGCCCCTCTTTCGCCATAGCCTAAATTTGGGGGAATGGTGAGTGTTCTGCGTCCGCCGACTTTCATGGACATTACGCCCTCATCCCAGCCTTTGATCACTTGGCCAACGCCAATGGTAAAGGTAAAGGGGCGATTACGATCGCGGGAACTATCGAATTTTTTCCCATTTTCTTCTAAGGTTCCCGTATAGTGAACCGTCACTTTATTGCCTTTTTCTGGGCTTTTTCCTTCTCCCACCACCAGATCAACATACTTGAGACCCGATGGGGTCATCGTTGCTTCTGCTGGGGCTAAATTTTCACTGCTATTTTCGGCACTAGCCATCAGTTGAGTTGCTCCTTGATTGGTCACTTGAGTGATTTCCGCAGGGGAAGCCTCTGATACCTTAGCAGCATTAGCCTCACTGGGCGAACCAAATAATTGTGCGGCGACCAAAATCACGGCACAGGTCACCATCACCCCAAAGGTAATCCAAATTTCTTTCACGTAACTTTTCCTCAATGCGATCGTCGATTCAATAGCGTCATTAACGCCACAGTTTATTTTCCAAGTCTCGCACTTGTCGCTCCAATCGGTCTAGCCTTCCACGCAACTCATCCATCTCGGACTGACGAGGAACTCCCCAATCCATCAATAAATTCCGCAGTTGGCGTTGCAAGTGTTCATCGAAGCTGCCTTGCTCGGTTTTGAGCTGATCTACCAAGTCATCCATCATGTCTTTGGCCTGATCTGGGTCGATCGTGCCGTTTTTCACCCATTCTTCACTGGCTTCTTTGAGCTTTTCAGCGACAATGGAGGTTGTTCCGACTCCAAGCATGAGCAATTGATTAATCAAATTATTGTTATCCATAGGGTTGGGTTGTTGGATTGAATGGTTTGACACGGGGGTCAGTTCCTAGATGTTGTCTGGATCTGACCCATGGGATTTAATTCTGTATTGATCTTAACCTTGAACTTCCCTCCATCGGTTATACTGCTCATTCCACTTGTCTTCAATCGTAGTAAACCTTTAAGGATTTCATATCAATTCTTGTTTGGCATGACCATCAGATATTCTCGTGAAGCCGATCTAACGAAAATAGTTGAAATTTATAATGCTTCTGTTCCTTGTCGTTTGGCTACGGCAGATCTGCGACCGATTTCCGTTGAAAGTCGTCTGCCTTGGTATCAAGACCATTCTCCTCACTCTCGACCCCTTTGGGTTAAGGAAATCAATGACCAGATCGTGGGGTGGCTGAGTTTGAATGATTTCTTAAATGGTCGTCCTGCCTATCAAGCTACAGCAGAAGTGAGTATTTATATCGATCCGGGGTTTCACCGTAAAGGGATTGGCCGGGAGTTGTTGACTCAGGCGATCGCCTCTGGACCGGGTTTGGGAGTAACGAGCTTAGTGGCCTTAATTTTCTCCCACAATGAACCCAGTATATCCCTATTCGAGAAACAGGGATTTAACTGTTGGGGTCATTTGCCCGAAATCGCCAATATGGACGGACTGAAGCGGGATTTGTTGATTTGGGGCCGGCATTTGTTGGAGGAAGGATACTAACCATTCTTTGACATGGTAGGTTGCTCGGCAGTCGTCTTCGTTATAGCAAATAATCCGGTCTAAGAAGCGGCGATCGCCACTTTTGAGCCATTGGTCATACCAATAGACGGTTTGCGCTCCGCTCGCATTCTCATCTCGCCATTCAAATGCCATCCATCGGGCAATGGTTTTGAGAGCATAACTTTCAATGGGTAGGGTGACAAAGCGGGTTACCCGTTCGTGGATATCCACAAACCGACGGATCAGGGGTTTTAATTCCGATGCGGGTGTACCAAAGCGTTGCCCTAAGGTGTTGACGGCTTTGATTTCATATTCGCAAAAATGGAAAATGGGCATCGGGTGATAGCGATTGACCAACTCCAGAAACGCTTGCCACATTTGTTCTTGGTCATCTGGCGATCGCGCTAAAAAGGGATAAAATCGGGAGCGTTGCGCCGTGCGATCGATAACCAACACCCCCAACAGATATTCTAGATTTAAGTCGGGTTCTGTTTCAATATCAAAATAGAGTTCAACGGGAGTAATGGGAAAATCTTCTGGAGTCCAGGGATGGAGAGCGATCGCCCGTTGTTCTAAACTCGATTGAGCTTGGCGAATAATTTGTACACTTACCTGCTGTCCAAATTCTGGTGCTAAATCGGGCAACTGTTCAGGGGTTAAGGATTCTAGAGACGTTAACCCCAATTCCTGGAGGCGTTCATAGCGTTTAGGCGTAATTCCCGGAATCAAAGAGAGATGGTTTTGTTGTTGAGCCACTTGATGACAACCAGTTAACCATTGACAGAGGCTGCATTTTTGCCGACTGATAAACACTTCCGGTTCATCCGACTCTAGGAGCATCGTCAGCATTTCGGTCAACAGACTTTGGAAGTCTGGCCAAAGACGCACTAAATCTACTGTATAGGGCGATCGCTCCCTTAACACCAATTCTCCTTTATCTGGCCATTCTCCTTGGATCTGACTTAAAATCCAAGCATGGAATACCGAGACCATTTGATATTCTCGCTTGGGACGTTTGCCCCATTTTATATCCACCGGAGTATATTTCCAGGGGCCAAATTTCGACTCTCCAGGGGTTTTTACCCATAAGGTCGGATGACTCAGACAAGAGAATTTTGCCCAATGCTGAGGCAGAAAGTGGGGCAGATCCAGAAACTCTAAATCCATTTCCCCAAGCCAAAGAACCCCATGATAGATAGTCTCTACCCCTTCTTGCATGAGGGCTAGAGTCGCTAAAGCACCTTCTTGCCAATTGCCGTGGGTATACTTTGGTTTATCATAGGAATGATGGGCAAGGATCGTTTTTTGGTAGGCGGAACTATCCTGTCTTAATTTCAACAGATAGTCACTCGGAGGGTCTCGTTGGCGATCGTCTCCGTACATATCCAGAAACGCTCGACGATGACAGCGTTGGTAATCTAGTAATAATTGGGCAGTCAGCAGCATGATGATTAGACTAACAAAAACCTGTCATATTGTGGGAAGGGGTGAAGATACGACTCAGTTGGATCGAGTTCTCCCATGGTAGAGTTCCTTTCTATTGTCCCTCGATCTTGAAAGATTGCCCTAGGTTAACCCTGAAATCTCTTGAATCCCAACATGGATGATTCTTCACGCTCGGAAATTTCTCGCCCTTCGATTCGGCGTTTAGCCATTCTCTCCTTAGCATCTTTGGGGATTGTGGCTCTATTGTCGATGTCCAGTCAAATCTTGATTCAGCGCACCCTCAAGCAACGGATTCGCTCTAGCCGGTTTTTGGAGTTAATGGAGAATTATCGTCGCTTAACGACAACGGTTACAGAAGAAGCAGTTGCTGTTACTCAGGAGTCTAGAGTTTCAGATCGAGTCCCTGAAGTGGAGGATTTAGTTCGGGTTCGTCAACAATGGAAAAGTCTTTACGAGAAACTCAGACAAGAACAGTTAGAGCTTGGGTTATCCATTAAGAGTTTACAGGCAAGCTGGGAAGGGATAGAGGAGTGTTATGGGAAGATGTGGAGCTTGACAGAAGGTCTGTTGAGTGTAGAAGCCACCTCTAATGTGTCTGAGGAACAGTTATGGCAGCAAGGGGAAAGTTGCGATCGCCAGATTCAGGCACTCTTCACCCAAGAATACGATCGCACTCCTATTTATTTACATACGGCTGGCCAAGTTCAACTCGCCCTATTTGGATTAACCTTAGTTGTTCTTTTCCTAGAAGGAGCCTTAATTTTTTATCCCGGACTTCACCAAATCCGAGATTATATTAAAGCACTCAAATTAGTCGAACAGGAAAAAACCCAGATTACCCATGAACTCAAGGCCAAAAATAAGGCCCTCGATATAGCATTGCAAGAAGCCCAATCCGCCACCCGGCTTAAATCTGACTTTTTAGCCGTTATGAGTCATGAAATCCGTACTCCGATGAATGGTGTATTAGGCATGAGCGGCTTGTTATTTGATACGGAACTTGATGAAGAACAATTAGAATATGTAGAAACTATCCGCAGTAGCGGTCAATCTTTATTGACGATTATTAATGATATTTTAGATTTCTCTAAAATTGAAGCGGGTAAACTCGAATTAGAAACTCAACCCTTTGACCTCTATGAATGTGTGGAAGAGTCCTTAGATTTATTAAGTGCCCATGCCTCTGAAAAAGGTCTGAATTTAGCCTATGAAATCGATGCCCAAACCCCCCATGGCTTGATTGGGGATATTACCCGGTTGCGGCAAATCCTGGTGAATTTAATTGGTAATGGAATTAAATTCACCAAAGAAGGGGAAGTTTCGGTAACGATCAAATCAACGCTTCTTGGAGGTTCTCTGAGTCCCCTTCCTCATCCGGAACAGGCCGTCTCTTATGAAGTTCAATTTACAGTTCAAGATACAGGCATTGGCATTCCCAAGCATTTGCAAAATAAGCTCTTTCAGTCTTTTTCCCAGGTGGATACCTCCACCACTCGTCGCTATGGAGGAACGGGTTTAGGATTATCGATTTGCAAGCGATTAAGTGAATTAATGGGCGGTAAAATGTGGGTGGAGAGTGAAGAGGGAGAAGGTGCAGCGTTTCATTTTACCATTGTCGCTGAAGGGGCGCGATCGCCGATTCCAATTCATTTACGCAATAGCCAGCCCCAGTTACGAGAAAAAAGGATTTTCATTGTCGATCGATCGGCTACGAATCGCAAAATTCTCAAAGATCACGCCCAAAGATGGGGGATGAATAGTTTAGAGTTGAGTACACCAGAAGAGGTTACCAACTGGATGAAACGCTCTATCCCCTTTGATGTGGGAATTATTGGAGCGCTACCTGGGGATGAATCCTTAGAGGATTTAGTCGATCGGATTCGCCAATACTGCGATCGCGACTCTCTACCTTTAATTTTACTCGCCTTTAGCGGCACGGTAAACAAGTCCTGCCAAGAAAAATTTGATTCCACCCTCTCTAAACCCATTAAACTCTCCCAACTCTACCGAATTTTAATGGGTCTTTGTGCTGGACGGACAGTGGAAACCCATTCACCAACAACAGAATGGATTCCCAATCCGCCGGATAGCCATCAGGCAGAGGATTCAGAAAATACTCATCAACCCCAATTGTCACCGTCTCCTGTGAGTGAATCGGAACTTTTAAGTATAGGTTCCCCACCTGCAAATCAAGAAAATCATCGTGAAGATTCCTCGATTTATTCTCTGCGTATTCTCCTGGCTGAAGATAATAGTGTCAATCAAAAAGTTGCGATTAAAATGTTAGACCGTTTGGGCTATCGAGTTGATGTGGTCAGTAATGGCTTAGAAGTGATTGAGGCATTGCAAAGACGAGTTTATCATATCATTTTAATGGATGTGCAAATGCCAGAAATGGATGGCTTAGAAGCCACTCGATATATCTGTCAAACTTGGCAGAGTTCTCAGCGCCCTCATATTATCGCGATGACTGCCGGAGCCGCCGATGGAAATCAGTGGCAATGTCTAGAAGCAGGGATGGATGATTATGTGAGTAAACCGGTGAAAGTAGAAGCACTGCAAGCTGCTCTAGAAAGGGCCAAAACTAAATTAAAAGAACTGCATACTGTATCGGCTCCAGTGAAGTTGAATTTATCAATTAACCCTGGAAGAGAAGAAAGTTTAGATTGGCAGATTTTTAATCGCCTACGGGATGAGTTAGAAAGTGATGACGATCCAGAATTTTTCACCGATTTAATCGATCAGTTCTTGGGAGATGTGCCAAAAATATTGGAAGAAATGAAGAGGTCTGCCGAAACCCAAGACACAGAAATATTAACCATTAAAGCTCATACGCTCAAGGGTAGCTCTCGAACATTTGGTGCGAATGCTTTGGCTAATTTATGTCGAGATTTAGAAGCAGAAGCTAAAACCGCGAGTTTGGTACAAATCGGTCAGAGAATTGCCCAAATTGAATTAGAATTTAATCAAGTTAAATCTGTGTTAGAACAACAGAAACAATAAGTCGAGTGTTGGATCAATGAACGATCAAACGATTGATGCATTTACCTATACTTTAGTTCGGGAATACTTGGCCGATGGATTACCGGGACGTTCGTCTCTGAATACTCGGATTCATCCCCAAGATGAGATGCTACTTTTTTTACTGGATGCACAGAGTTATCAAGGAAAAGAAGAGCAGGCAGTTTTAGCCTATTTTAAATCGGCACAGGAGATTGTGGATCGGGTAGATCGGGCGATCGCATGGCATCAGAAGAGTTGGACGAATATAGACCGTTTTTTAGAGTTTGCCTGTGGGTATGGGCGATTAACTCGATTCTGGGTGGAAAAACTTGCTCCTGATAAAGTTTGGGCTTCAGATATTTATACGAATGCAGTTGATTTTGTTAGCCAAGAATTAGGCGTTCACGGGATTGATTCTGTGGTCGATCCAAAGAGTTATCACTGTGACGAAAAATTTAATTGTATTTTGGTTTATTCTTTGTTTAGCCATTTGCCAGAAAATCGGTTTGGACAATGGTTAAGTCGCTTATATGATTTACTCCTACCCGGTGGGTTATTGCTCTTTAGTGTTCACGATCGAGCCGTCCAACCTCCAGGCTATACAATGCCAGAATCCGGGATTTTATTTGTGGAGCAAAGCGAGAGTCAATCTCTAGATCGGGCAGAATATGGTTCAAGTTGGGTAACGGAGGATTTTGTTAAAAGGGCGATCGCCACTTCTATGGGGAATGAAGTCTCTTATACTCGCTTTCCGAGAGCATTTACACTCCAGGATTTATATGTGGTGGTTAAAACCCCCAATTGCGATTTTTCTGATTTAAAAATTGACTTTACTCCTAAAGGCGCTCTAGAAGACTATTTTATGGATGATAGGGGGCGATTTTTTCTGCGGGGATGGAGTGCGATCGTACAACCGGATCATGGAGTAGCAGAAATTCAAGTCTGGTGTAAAGGGAAACAGGTTAACCGATTACTACAAAGATGTATTCCTTCCGCTCCTTCCCAGAAAGCAGCGCAAGTTTTGGGAATCGATCCCCAATGGACGGAAAAATCAGGCTGGTCGTGTGTGTTTAGTCTACCGGAAGAGGTGGATTTAGAAACAGCAGTGATTATGATTAAGGCGGTGAGCGATCGCCAGACAGAACGAATTATTGTCTTAAACTGGATGAAAACCTTATTACCAGAGGGAATCCCTACCCAATGTGTGGCCGAAACCTCTTGGAAACAGGTGATTCAATCTCAATCGAATTGGTGGCGCGCTAAAATCTTAGATAATATTTGGTCTAATAATATTCAAGCCAATCTCGACCGTGCCACCCTTAAACCGGCTCCCAATTCCAAAGGTGTGATTTTAGAATTGGAAGGATGGGTTGTTGTCTTGGATTCTGATATCACCATTGAAGAGATCCAAATTTTCCTCAATGGCACACTCAAACAGCGATGTGTACCCACTTGTGTGCGTCCCGATGTCGCCCAATATTGGGGAAAAACCAATTATATTTATAGTGGGTGGATTGCCGAATGTTATCAACAAGAAGAAATTCAACTAGAGCGCGATCGCCTCAGCAATGCAGAGCATTATCGGCTGCAAATTAAAATCATCGATTCTGAAGGAGAAATCCATACCGTTTGCGATCGGCTCCTGGCTACCCTATTATCAAAGTAGGCGCAGAAAATCAATTCATCTATGAATCTCACTCAACACCGGCAACAACTTACTGCTCTGAAGAATAAAATGTATTTTAATTATGGAGGTCAAGGGCCTCTCCCGGAATTAGCACTGCAAGCTATTTTCAATTCTTATCGCCACATTCAAAATCTAGGCCCCTTTTCCCAGAGTGCCAAGGATTGGGTGACTGAGGAATTGCAGCAAACACGGGAAGTTATTGCTGCTGAACTTAAGGTTTCTCCCAGCACGATTAGCCTCACCGAAAATGTGTCTGCGGGATGTAATATTGCCCTATGGGGAATTCCCTGGCAAGCTGGAGATGGACTCTTATTAACCGACTGCGAACATCCCAGTATTATTGCTACAGTACAGGAAATTAGTCGTCGGTTTGGCGTTCAGCTTTCTACTTGTCCGATTTTAGAAACTTTAAACGAAGGCAACCCGGTAGAGGCGATCGCCAGTCGAGTCCAACCCAACACTAAATTGGTGATTATCAGCCATATCCTCTGGAATACGGGTCAAGTTCTACGGCAAAAAGAAATTGTGGAGCAAGTGCGATCGCAAAACCCCAACACTCAAATCCTAGTCGATGCTGCCCAATCGGTCGGCTCTTTACCCCTCACCTTAACCGACGATGGCATTGACTTTTATGCTTTTACCGGTCATAAATGGTGGTGCGGTCCGGAAGGGTTAGGTGGCTTATACGTGCGTCCCGAAGCCTTAGAAACCTTGCATCCCACCTATATTGGTTGGCGTGGCATTCTGACGACCATGACCGGACAACCCAAAGGATGGAAACCCGATGGCCAGCGCTATGAAGTCGCCACCTCTGCCTATCCTTTACTTGCAGGACTGCGAGAAGCCATTTCCTTTCATCAATCTTGGGGAACGATTGAACAGCGATACGATCGCATCTGTAAACTCAGTGCTATACTTTGGGACAAGTTGGGAGACATCCCCCAAGTTCATCGACTGCAAGCAACTAAACCACAATCGGGTTTAGTTTCATTCCAACTCGAAAGCGGCAAACACGAGCAACTTGTCAATGCTTTAGAAGCGCAAAACCTTATGGTGAGAACCATCCGCCATCCCAACTGTATTCGTGCTTGTGTTCACTATTTTACCGAAGTTCGGGAAATCGAGCGACTGGTGGAGGCGATCGTCCACCGTTGTACATCCATCAGCTAAATTCACGCTTTCGACACCATAGCCCATCATGTTTCTGAGTCTTCTCAAATGCCATTTCAATCAAGATTTTAAGTGCCATGACACAGACTCCAAAAATTTCGGTTGTAATTCCAGTTTACAATGGCGAAGAAACCATCAAAGAGACCATTCAATCTATTCTCAATCAAACATTTGAAGATTTTGAAATTGTTGTAATTAATGATGGTTCTAATGATTCAACTTTGGAGATTATATCAACTTTTAAAGATCGGAGATTAAATGTTTTTTCCTCCGAAAATTCCGGACTGTCAGCGGCCAGAAACCGAGGAATTACTAATGCTAAGGGAGAATATATTTCTTTTATTGATGCCGATGATATGTGGACGGAGCATAAACTTGAAGAACAGTTAAAAGCCTTGCAAAGCAATTCTTGGGCTAGTGTGGCCTATAGCTGGACGAACTTCGTTAATGAAAATGGGAAGTTTTTGCGTTCTGGCTGTCGCATTAATGCTAATGGTGACGTATTTCTTCAGCTTCTTAGAATCAACTTTATCCAGAGTGGGTCTAACCTGTTAGTTAAAACTAAAGCACTGGCGAGAGTCGGAAATTTTGATGAGTCCCTTGATGCAGTAGAAGATTGGGATATGTGGTTACGGTTGGCTGAGAGTTATCAGTTTGTCTGCGTACCTTTACCTCAAATTTTATATCGAGTCTCTTCATCTTCCACTTCAATGTCTTCTCAGGTTTTGAAGATGGAACAATGTATCTTGCAAGTGATTGAAAAAACTTGTAATAATACTTCTAGACATTTAAGCAAGGATCTTAAATCGCAAGTTTTCGCAGAGCAATATAGATATCTAACAACCAAAGCATTAGATGGATATCCAGAGCCCAGAAAAGGCCAGGCAGCAGTGACTTTTTTTATCCAGGCTATCCGTTACGATCCCTCCTGGTTGCACAAGAGAAAAAAATTAATTTCAATTATTATATTTAAAATGATTATTTTTTCTGTTTTACCGACGAATTTTTCTCGCCCAATCATTAAAAGTTTGAAGAATAGATTTGGTCAGAAAACTCCATAGCTTTTAAGTGATGACCATTCTGATTAGCTAGTCAAAGTTATGCAGGTTTAATCTAGAGTAAATAAAAACAGTTTACTGCCAGATTTATGGCTCACTCCTGCAAGTTCCCATTAAAGTATAAACATTATTTAGTCGGTTGATTTTTGTGATTAGTTTTTGGGCCGATTGGTGAGGTAGAATAACTGAAATGGCAATCTTCAGGAAAACTTTCAATAAAACTCGCTTTCTTAAAAGAGAGTAATCATAATAAATTGCGAATAAAATAAACCTAGTAGCGATAAAACCTCTCGAGCGATCGGGTATTCCAAAAAGTGACTTATAGGTAAGATACTTGTAAGTATTAGCCAGAGTATCTCGTTTAAGATACTGTAGAGATTCTGGTGCTTGCTCAAATGCTCGCTCGATCACTTTCAAGGAAGAGGATTCCATTTTGGCAACATTAGAAGAACTTGAAGTAGCAGAGATGCGATATAAAATTTGTGGTTTAGCTACTGTGACAAAGTGATAGCGAGATGCTATTCTGAGCCATAAATCCCAATCTTCAGCAGGAGGTAAAGATTCATCAAAATTCCCTATCTCCAATAACGTTTCTCGACGAATTAAAGGATTAGAGCCATTTTCTAAAAAATCAGTTAGTAAAAGCCGTGGATAAGCATCACCATTTACTGTAATAGAGGCTCCCCGGTATAGAAATTTGCTAGATTCATCAATATAATTAGTCCAGCTATAAGCTAATACAGCTTCAGGATTTTGTTCTAAAGCTTGGAGCTGTTTCTCCAGTTTATCATGAGTCCACAAATCATCAGCATCTAAAAATGCAATATACTGTCCAGAAGCATGAGATAATCCACGATTACGACTAGCTCCTTGACCCCCATTAGGATAAGAAAATACATTTAATCGAAAATCCTGAATACTATTAATTACCTCTAAGGTTGTATCCTGGGAGCCATCATTAATAATAATTACTTCAAAGTCTTGAAACGTTTGATTGAGGACAGATTTAATAGTTTCTCTAATTGTTTTTTCGCCATTGTACACAGGAATTATAACTGAAATAAGGGGCATATTTAAATATTCTCCACTATGAGACGATCTTACTTGGGTCGTTGATAATATATTGAAGCAAACTATTGATGTTACAAAATCTCCCTATTTTGTCGAGTAAAGCCAAGGCTTTTTGGGGCGGAAGTAGACCTACAATAGCCATTCTTAATCCGATTTTCCAGAATAGTTTTTTCTGCATAAAACTGGGTTGATATCTGGCAAAGATAAAAGTAAATCTTAAGGCATTAAAGGCTTTCTTTCTATCCGGATAACCCGATAGGGCTTTATAAATTAGATAATTATACAAATTGCCCAGAGTATAGGGCTTTAAATATTGCAAAATATCTGGAGCTTGATTGAAAGCTTTAGTAATCACTTGCAAGCATCCTGATTCAAGTTTCACGACGTTCGAGGAGAGAGAATGACTTGAAACTCGATACGAAATCTGTGGACGCTCGACTGTAATGAAATGATATTGAGCCGCTAACCGTAAATATAAATCCCAATCCTGTCCAGCCGGTAGAGATTCGTCAAATGCTCCAACTTTATTTAAGGCTTCCCGTCGAATTAGAGGGTTAGAACCATTCTCTAAAATATCAACTAATAAAAGGTGGGGATATACATCACCATTGGCTGTGCAGTAACCTCCTCGAGAAAGAAATTTACTCGATTCATCAATGAGATTGCACCAACTATGAGCAACGGCAGCTTGAGGATTTTCTTGTAAGGCATTGAGTTGAGCTTCTAGTTTGTCTGGAGTCCACAAATCATCTGCATCTAGGAAGGCAATATATTCCCCAGAAGACTGTGCAAAACCACGATTCCGACTAGGGTTCGATCCAGCATTAGGATGGGAGAAAACTTTTAGTCTCGGATCTTGTATCCTCGATAACACTTCGAGAGTTCCATCTGTTGAGCCATCATTAATGACAATTAACTCAAAATCGGCAAAAGTTTGTTTGAGAACAGATTCAACAGTCTCAGCAATGGTCTTTTCACTATTGTAAGCTGGAATAATGACAGAAATAAGTGGCATATCTAGTCAATCAGTTAGAACCACACCCAATATTATATACTGAGTTCAGCCTTTCTACAAGTACCTCGAACTATGAAAAATTTCCAGTGGACAACTCCATGCGACTATCAAACGGCTTCCGTAACTGGATTAACTAGAGAACACTGGGAAGAAGTGATGGTAAGTTTACTTGAAGGAATTCTTGCTTATGCGTCTCCGGGAAAAGCAAGGATTAAACTTCCAGGAGTCAATAGCACTAATGGTTTAGTAGCTGATGAATTGGAAGGTTTTTCTCGGTCTTTGATTATGGCTGCGCCGTTGCTCAAAAGTCATCCGACTTTGAAACTTACTGTGGGCAATCAAACTCTGGATGTTGTCGATTTTTATCATAAAGGAATTTTGGCAGGCACAAATCCTCAACATCCTGAATATTGGGGACAGATAGGTGACTTTTCTCAGAATATTGTGGAATGCGGATCTCTGGCATGGTCTCTGTATCTTTCACAAGCTCAGATCTGGGATAAGTATTCGGATAGAGAAAAACAACAGGTGGCTGATTATTTGTTGCAATGCAATCGGGTTAAGGGCCATGCTAATAATTGGCTTTTATTTAAGGTTATTATTAATACCGTTTTAGAAAGGTTAGGGATGTCTTTTTCTAAAAAAGAGATCTTTAAAAATCTAGAGATTTGTAAAAAGATGTACCTTGGAGAGGGTTGGTATCGAGATGGAAAGACGAAGCAAATTGATTATTACAATGCCTGGGGATTCCATTACTATTTTTTGATGTGGGTTATTTTAGATGGCGATCGCCATCCAGAGATTGCCCAACTCCATCTCCAAAGGATGCGAGAGTATATGCATAGCTTCCGCTACTTCTTCTCTGGGGAAGGGAATGTGCCGTGTTTTGGGCGCTCTGTCACCTATCGATTTGCCTATCTTGCTCCCATTGCGTTGGGGTTATATTTGGATGGTTTAGAGCAAGATTTGGGGGAACTCAAGAGTATTTGTAATCGTTTGCTGCAATTCTTTTTGAACGGGGAAGTCTTGACAGAGGACAATCTTCTCACTCCTGGATATCTCCGTCACTCTCCTAGGCTGCTAGAATTTTACTCCTGTGCAGCTTCTCCCTACTGGTTAGGAAAAGCCTTTAACCTTCTCTTACTGCCAGAATCTCACCCTTTTTGGCAGGCTGAGGAGAAACCTTTAGCTATTGATAGAGACAGCTTTTCTATTTCCATTGAGTCAGCCGGTTATTTGCTTGTAGGCGATCGCGCATCAGGTCATGTTCAGCTCCTGAACCATAAATCTCATCATAGTTATCCCGAGCTGAGTAGCAAATATACCAATTTTGCCTATTCTTCTCTCTTCGGTTATGATATCGGCCCCATTAGAAAAAAATACGATAGTGACAGTTCTCTGTGTGACAATGCTCTAACCTTTTCTGATGGCGGTAGATATGTGCAGCGATCGCAGATTCAACCCCTCTATTGCAAACCCAACTTTATTGCGTCTAAATATCCATTGCGAATGGTCAAACGCGAGGCCACTAACTGGTTACCTCGAATCTATACTAACCTCGGTTGGGCATGGACTTACACTCTAGTTAAAGATGACTTTATGATTAATGTCCATTACATTAAAACTCGGAAATCCTTGAAATTCAAAGAAGGAGGATATCCATTAGGGTTTGATGAAGGTGTACCAGAGATTATCTCAACAGAAGGTGCAGAAGTCGCCTATAAAGACGGTAAAATCAGTTTTATTCGCAACTTGTATGGCTACGATCGTCAATTTCCAGCCCAAGCTTTAATCTCTAAGGACATCGAGAATAACATTAGATATAAATCCAGTGTAGTTCCCGCTTTAGGCTTTGAAAATCAAAACCAGAAGTCTTTTTATCTTGCGAATATGGTTTATGGAAAAATCGGACATGAGACCCTCGATCGCTTGATGCAGCTTGTCCATAATTTTCAAATTGCTGATGACTTGATAAACCTCCAGTTTTATGATGGCGAACAAGTGGTGATGCAATTAGATAAAATCAAGCGTCTTAATCTTACTCTTAATGGAAAGACGATTGAGGGAAAAATCGCTATGGCTAGAGTTTCCGAGGATGGCAAAACTTGTCAAATCGTTCAACACTAGACTAGCCAATGGGACAGATCGCGCCCAATCAAATCTTGTAGCTTTAAGATATCTGCTTCAAAGATGGGAATTAATTCTTGTCGCAGTTTTGGAGACAGTGGCTTCAGCCTCGCCAGATTTTTCCGGTAGGCTTTTGCCGCCATCGGCTGACGAATTTTTGCTGGAATCAAAGGTCGAATGAGGCTCTTGACAATATTCTGATTGCTAATAAAACTATGTAAAATCCTATTTTTGGGCACTTCTGATTTATTGTAGCGAACCGAAAAATCAGGTATGAAAGTATCATCCACTTCTAGAAAATGAAAAATATCTTTAATCATGTTTTGAGCATCTTTTTGCAGATCTTCATAAAGATAAACTTTAATTTGCTTGGGATCGAATTGCTCGAAATATCGTTGCAGTTGCAAACCATAGAAACCAAAATCTTGATAACGCCACACAGGAGACCAATGTTTTTTTCTACGCTGTTCTTCTTCCTTAAAAGCTTGATGGAAATCTTTAAGTGGCTCTCGTCCGTCTCGACGTAAGTGGGAATAAAAAGAATACGCTCGATCCACAGGATGGCGTAAAATAGCGATTAACTTTACCTCTGGAATATAGTGTTTAATCCGGGCTGCTGCTTCGGGAATATAAAGATAAAAAGTCGAGGCTTCTCCAATTGATTTTTCATCTTTGATATTCTTAAAAAGAGCTTGATACTCTTTTAAGTAGGGGACTGTTTTGACATTGGTTGTAGCTTCGGCATCTCCAGGGCCGCAGAAATCCGGTTGCCATCCTTCATAAGCAAAAAAATTAGGTTCTTTAGTTTTGCTCATATAAATTTCAGGGTGTTCATAGAGATATCTGTAAACAGAGCTAGTCCCTGATTTAGCCGCACCTATAAGTAAAAAATTGGGCATAGTCATTGCTATTTCTCCATGACTTGATTAGGACGATCGTTCGGATTTTAGCAGATTATCAATTTTGTAGGTTAATGAGGTGTTGTTGAGAGGCGATCGCGCACGGTTGTAAAACAGGTAAACAAATTCTCTGAGCAGACCTACGTTTTCCGGGTGTTATACCAGTATTCTTTACTACGGGTCGAATGGTACAACCAGTGAGCAATAATCGCAAACAGAACAGGATTAGAGCCAGGATAAATTGTTGGGACTTCATGGTACTTGCTTCCTCCAGACCATAGACTCTGCTGTCCTCTCCAGGTTATTCTATTGGATATAAAGAATCAGTAAGGATTACTGCAATTTACAACAAGATTCTGTAAAGCTTTGCTCAAAGCCCGACAAGGTCAGTCTGTAGATTTACAGAGAACCGAAATGACAACCCAAAACATTGAAATAAATAGTGTAACAGAAATGTTACACTTGCAAAAAGCAATTATAGCGATTCTCTGTTCTGGAGGAGTGCAGCTTGAAGGCTTAGACTCTAAGTAATTCAAGCTATTGTCTATTGCCTATTGCTAGAGTGCCTTTTGCCTAATGAATTATGACTGAATCTGAAACCTCTCCTATCCCTTCTGAACAGCCTGAAATGCCTGAAACGCCCCAAACGGCTTCACAAGAACCGCAAGCGAGTTACGTGAAACTAGCGATGAGGAACATGGTGCGTAAAGGGAGAAAATCCTTAATCCACTTTACCCTTACCGTTATTGGTCTTTTGGGGGTACTGGTGGGACTTTCCTACCTCACTCGATAACCTCACCTGATAGGAGATATTCACAATGGATGTTGAAGTCAATATTGAGATTAGCAAGTCTATTGCTCAACCTCCGGTAGCATCAGAACTATTGCATCAATGGTTTTGTGCTTGGTTAAAGAGTATCGATCTGCCTCCAGCTTCTGCCTATGAATTGAGCTTACGTTTAACAGATAACCAAGAGATTCAGAGCTTCAATGCCCAATATCGCCAACAAGACAGACCGACAGATGTTTTAGCCTTTGCTGCTCTAGAGACAGAAACCCCTCTTCTTCCAGGGACTGAAAACCCCTTATATTTAGGAGATCTAATTATCTCAGTGGAGATTGCTAGGGATCAAGCTAAAGAACAGGGTCATTCAGAAACTGTGGAACTGGCTTGGTTGAGTGCCCATGGTTTACTGCATTTGTTGGGTTGGGATCATCCCGATGAAGAGAGCTTACAGGCGATGTGGATCAAACAAGAATCTCTACTGGTGCAAGTGGGTTTAGAGTTGGGGACCTTGGAGGGGATGTCAGATCTTATGATATGAGTTACCCTCATGGTGAATTCAATTTCTGCTTATGGTCTGGGTTGCTCTACAGACAATGGAAGACGACGAACGCTCATATAAGCTCGTATAAATAGATCCCCACCTTTGCTCTCAATTATGGTGAACCTTATGTCTAGTAAACTTTCGATTTCAACTGTTGAATCAACCCATTCCTCAAGGGTTACTCATCGTAACTGCTCTTGGCAGGTAGCAGAGAATTTGCCTACCAGTTTTAAGTATGCTTGGGCTGGAGTAACTTATGCGTTTAGAACACAACGGAATTTTCGCATCCATGTGATTGCGGGAAGTTTGGTGATGATCGTTGGATCTCTGTTGCAGGTTAATGCGGTGGAAGCGGCGATTTTGGCGGTGATGATTTCTTTGGTTTTGGTGCTAGAGTTGCTGAATACGGCTTTAGAAGCTGTGGTGGATTTAACGGTAGAACAGAACTATCATGAATTGGCCAAAATTGCTAAAGATTGCGCGGCTGGAGCGGTGTTGATCTCGGCGATCGCCTCTATTATAGTAGGAATCATTCTGCTGTTGCCTAAGCTGGTTATCCTGTTCTCCTAACGGCTCCCATGATCATTGTTATTGATAACTACGATAGTTTTACTTACAATTTAGTTCAGTATTTGGCAGAATTAGGACAAGAGTTCCCCCAAGCCAAAGACATTCAGGTGTATCGAAACGATCGCATCTCCTGGCAAGAAATTCAAGAGCTTAAACCGGATGGAATCGTGATCTCTCCTGGACCGGGACGACCGGAAGAGTCCGGAGTCTCCCTAGAGGCGATCGCGAAGTTAGGGCCAAACTTGCCCATTCTGGGGGTTTGTCTGGGCCACCAAGGTATTGGTCAAGTGTTTGGTGGTAAAATTGTCTCTGCCTCTGTCCTGATGCATGGTAAAACTTCACCCATTCACCATAGCGGTGTGGGCATTTTTGCCGGTCTGGATAATCCTTTAAATGCGACTCGCTATCATAGTTTGGCCATTGACCGCAGCAGTTGTCCAGAAGAGTTGGAAATTACAGCTTGGGTTGAAGATGGGACAATTATGGGGGTTCGCCATCGCCAATATCCCCACATCCAAGGCGTTCAATTCCATCCCGAAAGTATTCTCACTAGCAAAGGCAAAGACCTCTTGCGGAACTTTCTGCGATCGCTCCCTTCTTGAGAAGCGAACCCCAACCCTGGATAATAAAGACTGAATCACCCAATAATTGAGCAATGAAACGGCGCAACTTTATCAGCACTACAGGGGCAATGGCGATCGCCACTATCGTCACGTCTGCCTATTCTGCAACAGCCCAAACCCCCAGTGGACTCACCATACAGAGCTTTGGTCATACCTGCTTCTTGTTTACTGGAGGCGGCCATCAAATTTTAGTCAACCCCTTTCGTCCCCTGGGTTGCACCGCCCAATACCCTGCCCCCAACGTGGAAGCCGATCTGGTATTAATCAGTTCTCAACTATTGGATGAAGGCTATGTAGAAGACCTTCCTGGCCAACCCAGACTTCTGTTTGAACCTGGAGATTATCAACTCAATGGTGGCTTGCAGGTGCGGGGAATGGTAGCCGAGCGGCTGGAGAAACGGCCAGGAAGCCGCTTTCCGAGTAATGTGTCTTGGGTTTGGAAACAAGCCGGAATAAAACTTTTGCACTTAGGGGGGATGGCTTCCCCCATTACGGTAGAACAGAAAATCCTCATCGGTAGACCGGATGTCGTCTTCATTCCCGTTGGAGGTGGACCCAAAGCCTATAGCCCCGAAGAGGCAAAAGCTGCTCTAGAAATACTAAAGGCTAAAATTGTCATTCCTACCCATTACCAGACCCAACAGGCCGATCCTCAAGTCTGTGATTTGGCTAGGGTGGATGAGTTTCTGGCCCTGATGAATGGTACTACTGTGCAAAGAATAGCTGGCGATCTCCTGACCCTTCAAGCCAATAGCCTGCCCAATGAAGGTTCACAAATTAAAGTGCTGTCACTCTAAGATTTTTGAATCAGTTTTCATAACAGAGATTGCTTTGATCGCCGGATGGGACTTGATATTATCCGCTCTATCTATAGCAAACCTTTAAGGATTTTATATAATAACCATGAAAGTTTACTTAGATAGTAGCGTTTTAAACCGCCCATTTGATGACCAAACCCAAGCCAGAATTATCTTAGAAACCCAAGCATTACGAACTATTTTACAACTCATCGAAAACAAGCAATTAATCCTTATAAGCTCATCAATTCTGGATTATGAAAACAACAAAAACAACAATATTATTAGGCAGGACTGGGTTAACCAATGCCTAGAACTTGCCATAGAAAACCAAATTATTCAACCCAACATTATTGAGAGAGGTGAAATTATAGAACAAACAGGAGTCAAACCTATTGATGCTCTTCATCTAGCATCAGTAGAACAAGCCTGTTGTGACGTTTTCCTTACCTGTGACGATCGACTGCTACGACGTTATCAAGGGCCAATCAAAGCCGTAAACCCAGTAAATTTTATCCTAGAACTAACGGAGTCCCCCGAATGAAAATCAGTCTACCTAACGAACAAGCGATTATCCAAGATGCGATCCAGATTCTTCATAAAGCGATGAAACCATCCCAGATGGTTGTTCTGATTGCTCGTTGGTGGTCAGATGGTGGCAATTATTTAGACCAGAAAGAAGGCTGGTTTGCTAACGAAAACATCGATAGCCTAGCTGAGAAAATCAAAGCCTTTGAGCAGTCCAAAACCAACTAGCCCATATCTGCCGAAAACATAGTATTAATATTTGATGTAATTATCAAAGGAGGTTCAATTAGCGTGGTTTCATCCCTCTCCAAGGCCGTTTCGGTACAACTGAAAGACGAATATCGCCAACGCCGGGAAAGATTAATGGCGAAAATGGCAAAAAGTACGGCGATTTTTCGTAGCGCTTCCTTAGCAGTTATGCACCGTGATGTGGAGCATCCCTTTCGCCAGGATAGCGATTTTTTCTATCTGACAGGGTTTAATGAACCCGAAGCGGTGGCAGTGTTAGCACCTCACCATGAAGAACACCGGTTTATTTTGTTTGTGCAACCGAAGGAGTGGGAGAAGGAAGTTTGGAGTGGTTATCGGGTAGGGGTGGAAGATGCTAAGGCTATCTATGGTGCGGATGAGGCCTATCCTATTGCCGAGTTAGGGGAAAAATTACCTCAGTATTTGTCGAAGGCAGATCGCCTATATTATCACTTTGGTATCGATGAACCGTTTAATCAGACGATTTTGAAGCAGTGGCAGTCTCTGCTCAGACAATATGCAAAAAAAGGCTTTGGCCCTACGGCTCTGGAAGACCCGATGACTCTGTTACATCCGCTACGCTTGGTGAAGAGTGAGACGGAATTAGAGCTGATGCGTAAGGCGATCGCTATTTCTGTCGAAGCTCATCATTTAGCTTGGGATATGGCGAAACCCGGAATTTATGAGTACGAAATTCAAGCAGAAATGGAGTACCTTTTCCGTCGTCGGGGAGGGGTTGGCCCGGCTTATCCTTCGATTGTTGCTTCTGGTGCGAATGCCTGTGTTCTCCACTACATTGAGAACTCCCGCGCCTTAGAAGCGGGAGATTTATTACTCATTGATGCAGGGTGTTCCTATGGCTATTACAACGGTGATATTACTCGTACTTATCCGGTTGGTGGAAAGTATGGAATGGAACAACGGGTGATTTATGAGATTGTCCTCGAAGCCCAACGGCAGGCGATCGCCCAAATCAAACCCGGTAATCCCTTTAATGCTGTTCATGATACCGCTCTTCAAGTCCTCGTCGAAGGCATGATCGAATTAGGGTTCTTAGTCGGAGAACCAGACGAATTAATCAAAGAAGAGAAATATAAACCCTATTACATGCATCGCACCAGTCATTGGCTCGGTCTGGATGTTCATGATGTGGGAGCCTATAAACAAAATGAAGAAGAGTCTCAAGTACTACAACCAGGTCAAGTGTTAACTGTAGAACCGGGCATGTACATTGCTCCTTTGGTCAAACCCCCAGAGGAACAACCCGAAGTCCCTCCCCAATGGCGAGGCATTGGCATTCGGATTGAAGATGATGTTTTAGTTACCGAAAATGGTTATGAAGTACTGACAGCTGGCATTCCCAAAATGCCCGAAGAATTAGAAGGAAAATAGAGAGATAGGATAACGGGTTGTGATTATTGGTAAACACCGTCAATCAATTTCAATCCTTTTATCCTTTCGGATACAGCATTTTTCGCTTTTATTATGTACAGTGCATTTCCACTCCTACATTGTTCCGGGAGAACATTGCCTGTTGCCTGTTGCCCAACATGAAGCATCATCATAGCCAATTAACCGGACTTGATATTATTCCCACTCTGGGGTTAATTCTCGAAAGTTAAACGTTTGAGCGCTAGGATGACAAGAAACACATTGACTCAGCTCAATTCTCTCTTGAAACTCAACTTGTGGATGAAGGGCCTTAAAATAGCGAGAATTCCGTAGGCGATAGGGAGTTGATTCATCCTTAAGTAAGGGACGAGAAAAGACTTGAATATATTTCCAAACCAATAACCGACCGGGGTTGAGGATAGGGTCAATTGATATGCCATAATGCTGTTGATCTTGAATCAGTTGTCGCCAGGTTTCAGTCGGCATCACCGCAGGAGGAAGGGCGAGGTGACAACTGCCACAATTTTCTCGATAAAGTTCTTCTCCCAATTGATGTTGTTCGGGGACAAGATCGACTGATTTACGGGAAGACTGGGAAAAGGCGGGTTGATTGAGGGTGGATAATCCCCATCCTAATGTTACCGACCAAAGGAAAATGAGGGTAACGAGGATTAGGGGCGATCGCCGCTTTAGACTAGGGAATAGGGAATAGGGAATAGGGAATAGTTGGCGATACTTATATTTCATAAAGGTTGTGCCTCCGCTAAAATCCGATCCTTAATCAAAGCACTAATGCCATCTTCAGTAAGTACATCAACCCGTCGCCCTAACAAATCCTGTAAAGACATTCTTCTATTCTCCCTTCTCTGAAAAATCTTTAAGGATCAATTCTACATCCTTTGTCAAAATCAATAATTCTTCTTCAACGATGCGCCAAACGATATTCAAGTCAACCCGAAAATATTCATGTACAGTCAAGTTGCGAAAACCAATAATTTTCTGCCATTCAACACTGGGATATCGATCTCTCACATCTTGAGAGATCGATCGGGCTGCCTTACCTAAAATTTGCAAGTGGTATAAAATCCATGTTTGTATCAACTCATCTTCAAAGAAAGCATTCTTACCTCTGGCAGCATATCGCTCAATATTGGCAATACTTTCCTGCATATCCATTATACGTTCTAAGTTGCTTCTCATAGCTGAATACACTCTTGCAATACATGGTCTCGAATCCTAGGTTTTAAGCTACTTTCTGTGACCACATCTACCTTATGCTTTAACAAATCCTGTAAATCATGAATTAAACCTACAGGAAACCAAGATGAAATCCGCTCTAGGTCATAATCAATCAAAAAATAAATATCACTATTTTCTGTTTCCTCACCTCGCGCTACCGAACTAAACACGCGCACATTAAATGCGCCATGTTTTTCTGCGATTTCTAATATTTGTTCTCGTTTTTCTTGTAATAAATTCTTTAGAGACATATCAATTCAAGAGTCAATCTTCTTCTTCAAAATCTTTTAACATTAGTTCCACTTGCCCCTTTAAAGCAGGCAAATTATTTTCAATAGCATCCCAAACCCGTTGTAAATTAATCCCACCCAAATAATCATGAACTAAAACATTCCTAAAACCAGCCAAAGCCCGCCAATCGACATTAGGTACTTGAGCTTTTAACTCATCACCAAGCCTCTGCGTAGATTCCGCCATAATCTGTAACCGACGCAATACGGCATCTTGCACCAAAGTATTAGTCAAAAAATCATTCTGTCCTTGAGTGGTGTATGTCTCGACTGCTTCGATACATTCCAAAATATGAGTCAAATAAATTATATCCCTATCACCACTCATAAAGGTTGTGCCTCCGCTAAAATCCGATCCTTAATCAAAGCACTAATGCCATCTTCAGTAAGTACATCAACCCGCCGCCCTAACAAATCCTGTAAATCCATCAACAATCCTCCCGGAAACCAAGCTGTAGTCCTGGTTGGGTCATAATCAATCAAAAAATCAATATCACTGCCTTCTGTCTCTTCTCCTCGTACTACCGAGCCAAACACCCGGACATTAAACGCGCCATGCTTGTCTGCAAGTTCTAATATCTGTTCTCGTTTTTCTTGTAATAAATCCTTTAGAGACATATCAATTCAAGAGTCAATTTTCTTCTTCCTAAAATATGAGTCATATCAAGTCCGTTGAATCAATTATAGTGGAAGGTAAGGTGGGCTGGAGTTTTTCCGAGGGGTATTTTTTGCAAGGTCGAGAAAATAAGAATGGTTTCATAATGCTTTATCAATTACCGATTACCGATTACCAATTACCAGGGCGTAGCGCTACTTAAAACAGGAAATACCGTTGGGCCATGGGTAAGACGGTGGCAGGTTCGCAGGTAAGCAACTCGCCGTCTGCACGAACTTCGTAGGTTTGGGGGTCAACTTCAATTTCAGGTAGGGCATCATTGAGTTTGAGATCCTGTTTGGTCAGTTGACGGGTATTGGCAACGGCTATGGTGGGTTTTTGCAAACCGAGTTGGCTGGCAATATCGCGCTCTAAGGCAGCTTTCGAGACAAAGGTTAATGAGGTTGCCGAGAGCGCAGACCCAAAGCTGGCAAACATGGGACGCATGTGTACGGGTTGGGGGGTGGGGATACTGGCGTTCGCATCTCCCATTTGAGCATAGGCGATCTCGCCCCCCTTAATGACAATTTCCGGTTTCACGCCGAAAAATGCCGCCTTCCACAGACATAAATCAGCTAATTTGCCGGCTTCCACTGACCCTACTTGCTCGGCAATACCATGGGTAATGGCGGGATTAATCGTATATTTGGCAACGTAGCGCTTGGCACGGGTATTATCATTACGGCTGCTATCTTCCGGTAAAGGGCCGCGCTGTACCTTCATTTTATGACCGGTTTGCCAGGTGCGGATAATGACCTCGCCGACTCGGCCCATGGCTTGGGAGTCGGAGGCGATCATGCTAAATGCGCCCAGATCGTGCAGAATATCCTCGGCAGCGATCGTTTCCCGACGGATACGGGACTCGGCAAAGGCTACATCTTCGGGAATGGAGCGGTCAAGGTGATGGCAAACCATGAGCATGTCGAGATGCTCTTCTAGGGTATTGAGAGTATAGGGTCGGGTGGGGTTGGTGGAGGAGGGGAGAACATTGGCGAGACCACAAACTCTGATAATATCGGGTGCATGTCCTCCCCCTGCACCTTCGGTGTGGTAGGTATGGATGGCACGATTTTTAAAGGCTTCGATGGTGGTTTCAACAAATCCTGCTTCATTCAGGGTATCGGTATGAATGGCGACTTGCACATCATACTGATCGGCAACGGATAAGCAGGTATCAATGGTCGCCGGAGTAGTGCCCCAATCTTCATGAAGTTTCAAACCCATGGCTCCTGCTTGTACCTGTTCTCGTAGTGCTTCAGGTTGGGAGCTATTGCCTTTACCTAAAAAGCCCAAGTTCATGGGGAACGCTTCAGCCGCTTGTAACATGCGGTACATATTCCAGGGGCCGGGGGTGCAGGTGGTGGCATTGGTTCCCGTTGCGGGGCCAGTTCCTCCGCCAATCATAGTGGTGATGCCGGAGGCGATCGCCGTTTCGATTTGCTGGGGACAGATAAAATGAATGTGGGAATCAATGCCTCCAGCCGTGAGAATCATCCCTTCTCCAGCCACTGCCTCCGTACCGGGGCCAATAATAATATCCACATTATTCTGAATATTGGGATTCCCGGCTTTCCCAATCTTGGCGATCTTGCCGTCTTTGATACCAATATCGGCTTTGACAATTCCCCACCAGTCTAAAATGAGGGCATTGGTAATCACCATATCTACCGCGCCATCAGCATTAGAAATGGGAGACTGGCCCATACCATCCCGGATGACTTTGCCGCCACCAAATTTTACCTCATCGCCGTAAGTGGTGTAATCCTGTTCCACTTCAATAATTAACTCTGTATCTGCCAAGCGCAGGCGATCGCCTACTGTGGGCCCGTAGGTTTGTGCATACGCACGGCGATCCATCCGATAACCCATAATCGTTTCCAGACTAGCTTACCCATACAGAGCCTATCATACTGTAGATATTGAATTTTTCTCTAACCATTGCGCTAAAGACTCTTGATTTTCTTCATATGTAGCTAAGTGTTCCATCATCTGTACCACTTCGCGATCTCGAACTTCCAGGAAATACCCATTTAATCCTAGAAAAGCATACATTACCATAAATGAAGTGCGTTTATTTCCATCAATAAACGGGTAATTTTTGGCTAACCCATAGCCATAAGCTGCTGCAAGTTCAAATAAACTTGCTTCAGTATAAGTAAATAAGTGTTGGGATCAAGCCAAACTTGCTGCTAGTAAATTTTTATCTCGAACTCCTAAACTTCCTCCATGCTGATTAATTTGATCCTCATGAATTGCTCGCACAACTTCCTCTGAAATCCATAGCGGTTTAGTCACTAAGCGAACTCCCATAATGCATTTTTATATTTTTGACTACCTTGCTGATAAATTTGCATAGCTTGTTCAAAGTCTGCCTCACCAGAGGGTCTGGCTTCATCCGGTTTAGGATATTTTGCTTGTGAACTGAGAGAGCGCAAAACCGCTAAAGCTTCCGATAATTGTTCATCCGGCAATTGGTTGACTAAGGTAATAATATCTTGGCGTATGGATTGAGTCATATCACTAGATTTGAGCAGGAATACTGTAGATACAATCATTATACTAACTCTTGCCCATTACTAGCACGAAGCTATATGATTTTGCTAAACTATATTGAACAGCAAATTGAGGTCAAGCCATGCAAGCGTTTGAAATGATGGCAAAAGTCGATCAAAATGGTCAACTTTTATTAGATGAACCCTTAGAGATCCGATCGGACAGTCGAGTTAAAGTCATTCTTCTGGTGTCCGATGAGGATGAAGTCGATCCCGATGATACTCCTATAGAAGAAATTAAGGCGAGTTTGAGACGGGCCTTACAAGAAGCCAAAGAAGGTAAAAGAATTCCTCTAGAAAAGATGTGGGAGGAAATTGATGCCGAATAATTCAGACCGGATGAATATTGATTTAACTCCTGAATATCGGAAGAATCTAAAAAAATTAGCTAAGAAATACCGAAATATTCGTTCAGATATTCAGTCAGCGATCGCAGAATTACAAAATGGCAATGTATTAGGCGATCGCCTGGCGGGTTTTGGCTCCCATCTTTATGTTTACAAGGTTAGGGTTAAAAATAGTGATATTCAAAAAGGCAAAAGCGCTGGATATCGGATTATCTATTTACTGGAGTCAGAAAGGAGTATTTTATTGTTAACGATCTATAGCAAGTCAGAACAAGAAGACATTACAGTGGAGCAACTTCAATCTATTTTAGATTATTTTTATGGTTCTGAATAAATCTGAGTTTAGACATAGACTGAGCGCATACCAGAAACTACAAACCAGGTTTGTCTGTATTGGCCTTTCTTTCTACCATACGATTAAACAAGAAAAGCGATATTTCTGGAAAGATTTCCCAATCTTCTGCATAGGCTGGATCATTGGCAAAAATGACTACAATGTATTTAGTTTTGCCATCTTTTGTACTAATAAATGCTACATCTTGGCGTGAACGAGAAGTCCAGCCAACCTTGGAAGCAAAATGAACCTCGGCAATCGGTAAAAATTCCCCTAAAAATCCTTCTATAGAATTGTATTGTTCTTGCATCCAAATTTCTGGGCGTAAATCTCTTGTGAGTAGCTGCTGCATTTTTTGACTATATTGTGGTGAAACGGCTTGTCCTGTAAAAATTTCATACATTAATCGAGCAGCTTGGTCTGTGGTCATTTTGTTGCGAATTGGATGATCTAAGTTTCCTCTCATTTGCAGTTCGCGACCTTGAGGGATATCTAGACTCAGATAAGGTATAGGAAAATTTTTCTGACTAATATTAATATCTTGATAACCAGCTTGTTCAAAAAAAGATTCAGAGATTCTCGTTTATTTAACCAAAGTCTATAACCTTATTAATATTAAAATTCACCTTGGATAACTCGATAAATAAATCTCTATTTATTATGTATGGAAGTGCTAGACCATTGCTGACAATTAAAAAAGCAACTGATGTCACAGTTACTGCAAATTTTATGTTAGATAATTGAATCATGACAAATATATAGACAAATTTATGTCTATTAACAATCCTTGAATACGCTATCTAAATTTTCAATTAACTTTCTGGTAATCTTCTATTTTCCATGTATTGTTAACCCGCTTCAAAGAATATCGAACTCGACGAGTAGAACGTCCACTTTGACTCCTATCTGGTTTACCATTGACATATAACCTAAGTTCTTCTGTTACAATCACTTCAATCGTTGCCCGATCGCCAGAGAAGCTCTCAATCAAAAGCTGCTTAGAGGCCAATACGGCAGCACGGACTGGGGACAGAGCCATGGCTTTTACTGGAAGCTCAACGATATCCCCATCTACGATAAAAGCCTCTGGTCTAGTGAGGACAAGAAGCATCTCCTTCGTGAGATGCCACAGGCATCTCACCCCTATCTAGGGAGATATCTAAGCAAGAAGCAACTGAGGGAAACTAGACATTTTACGGAAAAGGCAATCAGAAGCATTTATCCAGGGCGATTTGCCCAGGACAGCAAGGGATACTGGTGGCGTAGGGTTGACCCCGAAAGATGCTTGCGCAATAACCGGGGGCAAGTGATGGCAACCTACTGCGGGGTGTTTGATTCGTCAGACACCACCGACTACCCCCTTTGGCAAAGCCCATTTGACTGATGTGAAGGCTGATGTGAAGGCTAATGTGAAAGCTGAAACCCAGTCAGGACAAGGGAGTGAAAGCACTTTCCGAAACCTCCCCCTTTGATAGAATCAAAGGGGAACCCAATTGATGAGAGCGAGATATTGCTCAACCGATGTGCCTACAGAAATGAGGGTGGAACCTTTAATGGGGAGTCCTTAGCTGAGGCTATCAACGAAGTAGAGTTGGGGATAGAGGAGGAAATGGAATCCCCAAATTCCGTCCCAAGAGCTTGGAGTGACCATCCAGGGGGACTAAAGTACAGTGGAGCTTGCATAGTCAAGGCTTTACGAAGAAAAGAAGAGAAATCCAGCGAAACAACCTAACACCCCACTTGAGTAAAAAGAACGGACTAGGTTGTGCGCCTAGCCCGTCAAAAAAAATAATACAGCGCGAAGCGCTGTATTGTTCTCGAAAGGCTGAGGGGCAGCCACTCCTTGGGCTGTTTTTTTTGTATCACGACTATCACCACTACAGACGGTTTCTCTCTAAGAACGGACTCCTAGAGGCATCCCATGCCAAGCATAAAGAGTCACTCTCGGCGTTTCTTGATGCTTATCTTTATTAAGAGGGGAGGACTGCATGAGATATAAAAGCACAGCCTGTTACGTGACCGAAGCCGGGGAGATTATTGCGACTGATTCTCCTTTGCTGTTTGACGGCTGGATTCACTTTCACAGCCGGTTTGAAGCCCAAATCTACCTCCTGCTTAAGCAAGAGTTCCCTGCTGAAAAGGGCTGGCAAATTCGCCGCCAGTTCCCCGTTCGATTGTTTCGTTCAAATACTAAAGACTCTTGTTCTCTCATTTTCAATCCTGATAAAGCTGAATTTGTAACCTGGATTGAGGATGAAACGTACCTAGTTTTAATCACTAACTCTCGCCCCACGGAGCTAGCCAGTAGGTATGAAGACCATGACCTTTACGCCCTAGCCTTTAACAAGAAGGAGTACAAAGTAAAAAACTTTGAGACAAATGCTTGGGACAAGCGGTCGCCCACAGAGGTCGAGAAATAGATTATCGACCTCTACCAGAAGAACAAGGATGTCCAGCCCTCCAACCTTTGCGGCGTGTTGGGCATAGTAGAGATTAGCCGCAACACCATTCGCAAGGCGCAGGTAACGAAAAACCCTGATAGTGTCATTTCTGTCGCTGAGGTTAACATTACTGAAGTCAAAGACCCAGCGTAACTTTTTAGTTTGGGTCTCATCCTGTTATGGTATACATCTTTAATAGCGTCGGGCTTGCTACTAGCTTTAGGATTACATTCAGGCATCGGGACATTGGCATCTTTGATTCCCAACAATTCAATCAAGTTAGGGTAATTCGGGTGAATCATAGGACGGGCAATTCGTTAAACCAATCACATGACCATTACCCCTTGAGGCACATCACACCAATTACAACCATTCTTGAGTTGCTACAAGATACAATCTAATATCTTCCTCTTGCTCTATAGTGGAGGTCAATCCGCCATCTGACATCTTCTAGTATCGGTAGTACAAGGGTTGTGAGATCAAACGTTAAGGCAAGCAGCGATCGTTGCCATTACTGACTCGGACAAATTCGATAAGTGATAACCTCCTTCCAAGCCAAACAGGATTTTCGAGGTAAGTTGTAAACAAGCTGCGGTAAATGTACCATAATCATCCGGAACTAAATTCATCCCTGCTAATGGATCATCTCTTGTGGCATCATAACCAGCACTGACAATTAACAAATCTGGGTTAAACTGCTGTAAAAATGGGATTGCTTGGCTTTCAAAGGCTGGCAAATACTCTGCCATTCCCGATCCGGAGGGTAAAGGAATATTTAAAACATTGTTATACTCTCCGCGCTCTGTTGCTCTACCCGTTCCAGGATAAAAGGGAAACTGATGGAGAGAACAATAGGCAATTTGGGGATGAGTTTGGACGATCGCCTGAGTACCATTGCCATGATGGACATCCCAGTCTAGAATAGCGACTCGCTCCACTCCCGGTTGAGCTAAAGCATAGTGAGCGGCGATCGCCGCATTAGAGAATAAACAAAACCCCATTCCCCGCTGTGCTTCCGCATGATGTCCTGGAGGACGCGCCAATACAAACGCTGGAGTTCCTGTTGCCAAAACCTTCTCTACACCATCGATCCAGCCATTGACTGCCAAGAGCGCTATGTCATAGCTCTGGGCAGAAACCGGGGTATCGCCATCGAGTAACCCACCGCCTCCTTCGGCAATTTCTCGTACTCGTTGGATATGTTCAGCCGTATGCACTTGTTCTATCCAGGGTAAGACTGGACGCACTTCTACTGGAGTCGGTGCTTGCCAATCGAGAGATGCAGCCCATAGACTAGATTGGAGAAGATTGGCGATCGCCTGAAGACGCTCCGCTCTCTCCGGATGCCGTCCCGTATCATGGAGCAGAAATTCCTCAGCATAAATAATCGGAAATACCATATAAGCGCCCCATCTCTCATCCGCTTAATTTGCCCTCTATTTTATAGCCCTATGGTATTAAAATAAAAGCCAACCCCTTTCTGGGGAATCACGGGATTTGCTCTACCCGCAATCACTTTCCCAAGCCCAAAGAACACGACCTCTGCTAATCATGCTTTCCATACCCTCCGCTCTACCACAAATCACCAACGAAATTGAACGTCATCCCGAAGCGCTTCGGATGAAGAAAATGTTAGTGTGTGCCTGGCAAGATATCTGGGAAAACGATGCCAAACGCTTACGAGC
The DNA here is from genome assembly GCA_002340255.1 of Cyanobacteria bacterium UBA2566. Taxonomy (GTDB): domain Bacteria; phylum Cyanobacteriota; class Cyanobacteriia; order Cyanobacteriales; family Desertifilaceae; genus Roseofilum. Next base: position 17,829 of record DDLS01000004.1, on the reverse strand, counting down.
CATAGCTTTACCCGATCTACTCGAATCAGTCATTAAGAAATATACCACCTTAGAAGATCTCAGAGAAGCGCTCGAGCGGATTGCCAATACCCTCAACAAACGACAAGAATATCAGGCGATCGCCCACAGCATCCTCCTTATTTTAAGCAAAGTCTATCCTGATACTGAGGAAGCCACCCAAGTGTATGCTGCCCCCCCAACCCATATTACCCTGGCCTCTAATCAACCCCTACCCAGTTCTATCTCTGTGGTTGCCCCCCCTGTCAACACTCAAATTCGCACCGGTTATGACCCTTTCAATCTGCGGTTAGAACTGATGCGATACACCAATCCTCTTAGGGCTAAAATTGTCTTATTTTCAGCCTTACGTCAAAAATCCCGTTTAGAAGAACAGGATTGGGTGAATCTGAAAGCCGAAAACCTAGATGGCCTGCTTTACGGCATATATGAACGGTGTGAAACCTTAGCCAAATTAGAAGAGTGTCTTTGCACTACAGCTAATAATGCCGAAGATGAACCGAGTGAATGCAATCAAGCAGCCGGAGCGATTATCCAATGTATGGGGCGGTTTTATCAAGATTGGGAACCCGGAATGGAAGATGCAGTATATCAGGCAAAAGCTTCCCATAATTCTAGTGAATTGACCGGTATAATTGTCCAAAATTCCTCAGACTCTAACTCTATTAGTCAAGAACCCGAATCGACTCGTCGTGTATCGAATTCCCAGTAGCAAGATTGTTTTGTATTGGACAACTATCTATCAAAAGTGATGAAGAGGGAATATGAACGCTCAAGAACTGATTCAACGCTATGAAGCTGGAGAACAAAAATTTGCCGGTGCAAAGCTCAATCGAGTCAATTTGAGAGGAGCAGATTTGATTGGCATTGACTTGTATCAAGCCGATTTGCAAGGGGCCAATTTAAGGTTTGCTTATCTTAACCGAGCTAACTTGAATCGGGCCAATTTAATGGGGACTCAATTGGGAGGTGCGAATTTAACCCAAGCGAGTATGACTTCAGCGAAGTTACATGATGCGGATTTACACGGGACAACCCTGCATAAGGCAGATCTGCGGATGACAGATTTGACCTTGGCAAATTTAGTCGATGCTAATTTAGTGGAAGTCGATTTACGAGGGGCCGATTTAAGTGGCGCTAATTTAACGGGGGCTTGTTTGAGGGGAGCGAATTTACGGGAAGAGCGCCGCGCCTATATGTCTTTTTTACGGGGAACGACCTTGCATCGGGCGGATTTACGAGGAGTCAATTTGTCGGGGGCGGATTTGTCTAAAGTCGATCTTAGTGAAGCGAATTTAAGTGAAGCAACGTTGCGAGAGGCGGATTTAACGGGGGCGAATTTGCAAGGAGCGAATTTGCAGGGCGCTTTTTTGACAGAAGCTATGCTGAGTCAGTCCAATTTACGCTATGCCAATTTAACCGATGCGAAGATGGAACGGGTGAATTTGATTGATGCGGATTTAATGCGGGTGAATTTGCAGGGCGCTCTGTTAGCCGATGCAAAGATGAATCGAGTCAATCTGGATGAGTCGGATTTAACCATGGCGCGTTTGAATCGGGCGGATTTGAGTCGGGTAACGTTCCGCAATGCGATTTTGAAGAAAGCAGAATTTATTGATGCCTATTTGGGACGAGCGGATTTGAGTGGGGCAAGTTTAGCTGGGGCCAATTTGTTTAATGCGGAGTTGAGTAGTGCCAATTTGATGGGGGCAACGTTGCAAGGAGCAACATTGCCTGATGGTTCAATTAAGCGTTAACCACCAGAACCGGTTGAATTGAATTGACCAGAGTTGGCGATAGATGGGACAATCGAAAAGGCTTATCGCGGCACTGTTCCCTCTTACCCCTTGCTGTCTTTTACTAAACATGGGCAGAACCTGGATTTACAATGAAGTGTTACTCCCTGGTCAGAGGGAACCATTAGGTGTATTACAGACGTTAATTGAGTCTAGGCTCTTTTCTGAATACGGTGTGTATCAGAGTGAGCAAGAGATCCGTTTTGCGGGTAATCGGGCGATCGCCGTTTCTGTAGATCTCCAGCAAGTCACACTTCAAGGGCTGATTGGAGATCGCTATTTTCCGGTTGACGATCCGTTTAAGCAGGTAGAAAAGGCATTAGGGTCGATTCCTCTAGAACAATGGACAGCCTACGGTTATATTAGTTTTGATTTAGTCCGATATTATTATCCTTATCATAAGGCGATCGCGGGACCCCTGCTGTATTTTTTTGTGCCTGCGACAGAAGTGATTATTCGGCCCCATCAGATTCTGTTGCGTACTTTGGACTCTCCAGAACTCCTCTGTAGTCTATTGCGGGAGTCAGGAGCTTTAAGACCTCAGCATTGGACAACACCTGAATGGGTATTTACAGATCGAGATCATTATCAAACTCAGGTAGAGGCTTTGCAAGGAGCAATTCATCAGGGAGAGTTACATAAGGCAATTCTCTCTCGCTCTGTGAAACTGAAGGGCAATTTAGATATTTTAGGAACCTATATCCTGGGAAATCAACAGAATCAGGCGCTTCGTTCCTATGGTTTGCAACTTCCTGGCGTAAGGACGGTGGGGTTTAGTCCAGAAATTTTAATGCAATTATCCCACAATCCCTTAAAAGGACAAAACTTAATGACCAATCCCGTCGCAGGAACTCGTCCGAGGGGAGAGACTCCAGAAGCGGACGAACGGCTCAAACGCGAGTTATTTGCGGATGCGAAAGAGGTGAAAGAACATGCCCTTTCGATTTGGTTAGTCCAGGATGAAATGCAGAAGATCTGTACGCCAGGAACGGTGCAAGTGGTTGATTTTATGCAGGTGAAGCAATACCGATGGGTACAGCATTTATCCTCCCAAGTTCAAGGTCAATTGTGTGCCAATCAATCCCTCTGGGATGCCCTGAAGGTATTGTTTCCGGGGGTGACAGTTTCAGGAATTGATAAGGAGGTGGCGATCGCCTGGATCGATCGCTTAGAGACAGAACCACGGGGCATTTATGCAGGAGCGATCGGCTGGATTAACTCTCAAGAAGAGGCGGATTTAGCCATTCCCATTCGGTCAGCCTATCAATATGGAGAATGGATTTATCTCAATGCGGGCGCAGGGATTATGGCCGAATCCGTTGCCCACAATGAGTATATTGAATCGGTGAATAAAATGAATACCATGTTAACCAATTTAGTTTTGGAATAATCAAGGCTTCAAGGTTAAAATAGATGCCAATTAGATACGATCGAACCTCCTATGACTGCTGTTATTTCCGAACATATTGAAATCACCCCTGGAATATGTGGGGGTAGACCTCGTATTCTGGGCCGTCGGATTCGAGTTCAAGATATTGTCATTTGGCATGAATATATGGGAATGTCTCCAGATGAAATTACTTCACGCTATCCAACGCTTACTTTGTCTGATATTTACGCTGCCTTGGCTTATTATCATGACCATTTCTCAGAAATTAAGCAACATATTCGTGAGGATGAAGAGTTGGTTAAGCAGATGCAAGCCGAGATTCCTTCCAAGATGCCCAATCCCCGCTTGATATAAGATATGGAAGAATCAATTAAGTTTCATTTGGATGAAAACGTAGATGGCGCGATCGCTGAGGGATTGAGACGACGTGGACTTGATGTAACCGTAACGGCTCAAGTTGGGCTTTTGGGCGCTTCTGATGAAGAGCAAGTTGCTTTTGCTTTAGTACAGTCTCGTGTCGTCTTTACTCATGATGCCGATTTTCTTCGGCTTCATCGTCGAGGTGTAGAACATGCTGGAATTGTTTATTGTCAGCAAGGAAAACGCTCAATAGGAGAAATGATCTTGTCTCTTGTACAAATCTCACAATTCCAAACTCTAGAATCTATGTATAGGCATATTGAGTTTATTTAAGGCGATCGCCCCATTCTCCCATCTCCCTATTTTTAGCCGCGTTACCCACCTTGCAGGGTCAATTAAATCTAGCGATTCGGAAGTCAAAGTACATGGCTCTGGAGCGCTTGCCTTAATGCAATTGTAGCACGTAGGGTGGGTATTTACCCACCCTACCGTGAAATCAGAACCGATAGAGTTACAAATCGTCGGTAACTGCACCTCTGCTACTCGAGGCCACTAACTTGGCATACTTGGCTAACACACCTCTGGTATAAGCCGGTTCCTTGGGTTTCCATTGGGCGCGACGTTGGGCTAACTCTTCATCGGAAACCTGGAGTTCTAAACGGCGCTCTGGTGCGTCAATAATGATAGTATCGCCTTCTTGAACTAAGGCGATCGCGCCACCGACGGCTGCTTCGGGAGCCACATGACCGACGACCATGCCATAGGTTCCACCAGAAAAGCGACCATCCGTAATTAAACCCACAGAATCGCCCAATCCTGCACCGATAATCGCTGAGGTGGGAGCTAACATTTCCCGCATTCCGGGGCCACCTTTGGGGCCTTCATAGCGCACCACAATCACATCAGAAGGCTTAATTTTACCGGCGAGGATGGCAGCTAAACAGTCTTCCTCAGATTCAAACACCCGTGCTGGCCCCGTGATTTTGGGGTTTTTTACGCCAGAAATCTTGGCCACGCCGCCCTCAGTGGCTAAATTGCCCCGCAAAACGACTAAATGACCAGTGGTATACATAGGGTTATTCCAGGGACGGATTACATCTTGGTCTTCCCTGGGGGTTGAAGGGACATCGGCAAGAATTTCGGCGATAGTTTGACCGCTGACGGTGAGGCAATCCCCATGAAGTACGCCATTGTCGAGTAGAATCTTCATCACTTGAGGAATACCACCGGCTTGATGGAGATTGACGGTAACGTACCGACCCGAGGGTTTTAAGTCGCAGATCACGGGGACTTTGGCGCGGATCGTTTCAAAGTCATCCAGAGTTAACTCTACACCGGCTGCATGGGCGATCGCCAATAAATGCAAGACCGCATTCGTCGATCCTCCCACAGCCATGACCACGGCGATCGCATTCTCAAACGCCTTCCGGGTTAAAATTTGGCGAGGTAAGATGCGCTTACGAATGGCATCCACCAACACCTTAGCCGACTCCGCCGTACTATCGGCTTTTTCCTCATCTTCAGCCGCCATCGTCGAAGAATAGGGTAAACTCATGCCCATGGCTTCAAAGGCCGAGGACATCGTATTCGCCGTAAACATTCCCCCACACGATCCCGAGCCTGGGCAAGCATTGTCCTCAATACCCTTTAATTCCGTATCATCAATCTTACCCGCACTATGTTGCCCCACCGCCTCAAAGGCACTCACTACTGTTAGATCGCAGTCCTTATACCGACCGGGCTTAATCGTTCCTCCATAGACAAACACGGCTGGAATATTCATCCGAGCGATCGCAATCATCGCCCCAGGCATATTCTTATCGCAACCCCCAATCGCCAGAACCCCATCCATACTCTGACCATTACAGGCTGTTTCGATCGCATCAGCAATCACATCCCGAGAGACCAAGGAATACTTCATTCCCTCCGTCCCCATCGCAATCCCATCACTGACCGTAATCGTACCAAACAATTGGGGCATGGCCCCCGCGTCCTTGAGAGCGCTTTCCCCGCGCACAGCCAAATCATTCAAACCCACATTACAGGGCGTAATCGTACTATAGCCATTGGCAATACCGACAATCGGTTTCGTGAAATCCTCATCACTAAACCCCACTGCTCGCAACATCGCTCGGTTAGGCGCTCTTTGCACACCTTGAGTAACCACTTGACTTCTAAAATTATCAGCCATCCTGATATCCTTTGCTTACAACGAAATAGATTTACAGCATTTGGCAATCTTTTAAGGTATGCTTTAATCCCTCCCAACGCCCCTTAAAAAAGAAGGGCAGTAAAAGGCTTCCCTTTTCAAGAGGGAGATTTGGGAAGATTGAGATATACCGCATACCCAAAGAAACTGCTGTATACTCTTCCTTCCTATTGTCTCAAAAGAGATGACCCTTTGAATATACCTTATGAGTTAAACCGGTTCTTTGGTTAGAGCCAGTATGATACTCTAAAATTTTCCATAGGCTTCTTTTAACTTTTTCCCTTTCTCCAACAACTTAAGCCTAACGCTAACCCATGGATCTAGACGAACTCAAGCAATTATACACCGAAGGACAACGAGATTTTCGCCAAGTGGATCTGAGTCGCCAGCTTTTAGTTGGTATTGCTCTTAACGAAGCCAATCTACGAGAGTCGCAATTAACACAAGTCAATTTGAGTAAAGCCAAACTCAAGGGGGTTAATCTCAGAGAATCAGACTTACGAGGCGCAAATTTGAGCGGGATTGATTTACAAGAGGCTAATTTGATTAGTGCCAATCTTCAAGGGGCTAATTTAATGGGAGCAAATTTGAGTGGGGCAGGGATGCGAGGGGCTGATCTACATGAAGCCGATTTAACAGGAGCCAATTTAACCCAAGCCAATCTTAGTGAATCGATTTTGACAGAAATTCGTCTTTATGATGCTAATTTAAGTAAGGCCACCTTGACTCGATCCAAGTTAGATGAAGCCATTTTAACTAAGGCCAATTTAGAAGGGACAAATCTCACTTATACCTTACTGACTAAAGCTCATTTGGAAGAAGTTAATCTCACCAATGCGATGCTCAGTGGGGCGAATTTAGAGGAAGCGAATCTAACCAAGGCGGATTTGAGTTTTGCTAATGTTAGTGGGGCGAACTTAAGGTTGGCAATTTTATATCAAGCCAATCTTCGTCAGGCAAACTTAAGTTGGGCAACGTTGCGACAAGCAGATATGCGAGTGGCGAATTTGTTTCGGACTAACTTAAATTGGGCAAATTTGGGAGAAGCTAACCTAGCTCAAGCCATGATGATTGATGCTAAACTCAATCAAGCGAATTTGCGTAATACGGATATGACCAGTGCAATCATGCCCGATGGTTCCACCCATGAGTAGCGATCGCGATTAATTCCAGTTGCCGATCAAGGTATACGCTGACCAATAGTAGGGATGGTTAAAGGTTTGGGAGCTAGAAAATTGATCTTGTATATCAATCGTTAAATCTGAAGATAGATGAAGACGACTCTCACGGATATTAATCGAACCATTAATCATATTTAATTGGGTTTGTCTTAAGGCAGTAATTTTGACAGTTGAATCCTGAAGTTGATGATAAAATTCTGCCATTAATGCCAGTGAACCTTCATCGGAAGTATACCATAAACTGCCAAGAGACGTTTTAACTCCCGCTTGTAAAGCTAATCCAGAAAACCCTAATTCTGCCTCTTCACTTCCTAGGGCTGTGCGACAAGCACTGAGGGTTAAAAGTTCGACTCGAGGATTTTGATTCCATTGAGAATCTTGAGATAATTCACGTAGTTGATCTAAGCCCACATTGCGATCCCATAATTGAATGAAAGAGTTACTGATATCTCCGGGTCTAAATTCGGCATGAGTGGCAATATGCATCATCCGAGTATTTGGAGTTTTGCTATATTCCTGTAAATTTTCGACGGTGGCTTGTCGGTCTAAAAAAGTTTGACTTTGCCAAATTTTTTGCAGCCAAGAAAGTTCCAAAGGAACCGCAGGCAAGGGGGGTAATTCCTGATTTCGTCCTCCATCCGATACACCAAATCCTAATAACGTAGCTGATTGAACGGAACGATAGGCTGGATCGATGAGACTAAAGCTGGGAATTAAACCAATCTGATAGTCTTCGATCAGAAAATGTTGGTTATGGTAGAGTGCAGCAATGGGAAGAGAGCGAATTTTTTTGTCTAAACAAAAGATTAAAGTATCTATTTTTTGATCGGATAAGGAGACTTCTAGCGGTTGAATCAACCCTTGGTAGAGTTGACTGGCATAGGGTTCATAGCTGGTGGTTCTGACTTTTCGAGGATTGGTGATTTCTTGGCGGAATTGATTGATGGTTTCTTCTAGAGAGGAGCGGGGAATTTCTTGTATTTTGATTTGGGCAAATGGAGATAATTCTGCATTTTGTTTGTTTAATAACTGGGGAGAGGAACAAGCATCATTTTTAGGAAAAATGGCGAGTATATTCAATTCGTTTTGTAGGGAAACAATATAAATGATGGCCGATCGCTGTTGGGTGCTTTGGGCTAACCGATCGAGGACTTGTGCAATTTCACACAGGGTTGCAGTTCGGCCATAGAGTTTGAGATCGAAATATTTTGCATATTCGACGGCTTGAAATTCTTCAAACAGTTGAAGGGCTTGTTCAAAGTCGGATTGAAGAAACTGGCTTTCAAAAGCTTCTCGAGCGATTTCTACATCGTTGAATGAGGTATTATCATTACTGCCAGAAGAGTTATCGGATTCTGAAGGAGGAAAGGATAAAAGTTCTTGAAGATTAGGGCCAGTAACATCGGATTGATTGCCGGTTTGGGAGTAGGCGGTTTGTAGGGATGGATGGGTGAGAAGGATAAGAAAAATGCAGATTAACCCGACCCAAAAATGATGAATTTTCATAGCTTCTAGGGCTTTATGCAGGTAAAAGTGATGATTTTTAAGATTTAAAACGAGAAAACATAGCCAATTCCTAAGATGAAACGGCCGCCATCGCCAGCACTGCCGGTAATATCGGTCACAGCGGGGGTGATGACGAGGGGAAGTGTGGAGATGGGAGTGATGGATGCGCCAAGGGTTAGGTCTTGACCAGTCCATTCAACGATCGCATTTGCCGAAGGTGCAATCCTGGCGGCAACCCCCCCAAATACAGCTATCTCATCGTGTTGTTCCATAATATTGTCTTCTGAACGAAATTGCCCTCCACCCACTCCAGCAGAGACATACACACGACTAAAGGGAGCAGAGACATTTTCGCGCAGATCGAACCGTTTGCTAACCACTCCATAGACGCTCGAACCGCCATCTGTATCGCCCCATTGAATAGCATTATGGACTCCAACAGCGATCGCCCAATTTTGGGGGAGTTGGCGATGGAGTTTCAGGCTCACAGCTCCATCTTGGGCGGTATCTCCCACTAAATCAACAATACTCACCCCTACATCCACTCCGACTCCAGTTTGGGGATTGCCTAATCCAATCCCAATACCTAATCCCGCATCTGCCTCATCCGTATAGCGGGTACGGGATTGTACGCCTAACGCCACTCCCACTGTTGCCCACTGTTGACCATAGGCTGAGGGAATCATGACTGTAGTGGTTGGAGAAGCAGCAACTGGGGTTTGAGTCGGACGGGAGAGGGGAAGAGCTGAAGGTTGGAAGGGTTCCGGGTTTGCTGGAGTGGTATCGGGACTGAGGGAACCAGACGTAGGAGGGCTTTCCGATGCTTGAGCGATAGGGAGCGGAGCAGCGATCGCCCTTAGATACTCTTTATGATAGTCTTTATTCCCCCCTGCTTGTCCATCCCCGACCCGTTGATGGGGATTCTTTGCCGAGATTAAAGGGGTTGCCGAAATCGTGCGATGTTCAACTTGAGACGAATCTACACGACGATCGATCTCGGTCCGATCTGTAATCGTTGGGGGGAGTGAGCCAACCCACAATTGTTCATAATTGGCAATTAGTTCGGACTCAGGAGGTAATTGAATTGACCAGCGATCTGGGGGACTGGGTAACGTCAATACGGGGGATGGTTCGGTAAGTTCAGGCAGGGAATTTTCTGGAATAGGAGGAGGGCTATAATCCTCCTCAGAATTCAGGCTTACAGAAATAGGAGGAGGGAGAGAACGATGATTTTGAGAATTTTGGTAGATTACGAAACTTTCCTTAATCAGAATGCCACTCACGACACTCAACACCAAACCTCGGAGCAGAGATGATTTAACGATTACATCTGCCATAGACTTGCTACATTTACGCTAGGGTGCGATCGCAGGATACCCATTACTGTAACACTTGAGTCGGGAGTGGGGAGAATGGGGGAAGCAGGGACACGGGGATACGGGGACGCATAGATAAACCCTTACCTATTCCCCATTCCCGATTCCCCATTAAATGACTTCTAATTCATCTTCTTTCAAATGGGCTTTAAACCGCTTACCAATGTTTGGAAATTGAACAACGACAGGGAAATTCGCACTGATGCTCACTTCTTCTCCTTTCCAATTGTATGTAGAAGCTAAATTAATCACCTCCCCTTCCTCACCCTTGAGATCGAACGGTTCATTGCGATGTTGGGGATGATGATAAATAACTAAAGGTGTTTTGACCCGAACGCGATCGCCAACTTTTACACTCATATACTTTTGCTCCACAATAATATAAGCTCAACTTGCTTTTCAGTTAACGTTTTTGTTAATTGAGTACAATCTTTGATTCTCTCATAAAAGTGGAACTCAGTGTACGCAAGGACTCGATAGGCAACCTAGAGAAGAGGAAAACGAAATTAGTCCTTCTGTCTAGGTTGCGGAGCATTCAACCCAGGAATCTCAATTAACCCAGAATACCAGAGTCCAAACCCGGCTCCCAGGAGTAATAGTAAGAGCAATCCCCAAACGATTGCCCCAACTCGCTTGGATGGGTGTTTTTCCGGTTGAGGAGCCGCTAGTGCTGGCTCTGCTTCAGGTTCTGGAATCACTTGCTGAAAAACAAACTCTGGAGATTCGGGTAAAGATAACTCGGCATTAATCGTTCCTGTCGATAAGGATTTTGGCTCAGTTCCTGACTGGAGAACGGACGGTTCTCTCTCTTCTTGTGGAGAAACCTGACAATACATTAAGACCACCGATACATTATCGGGATTCTGGTCCGATCTTCCTAACTCTAACCAGCGATTAACGGCCTCTTCTAACGTAATCTGACCCGCAAAAATGGGGTGAATCTCTTGTTGCCAATATTGTTCTATAGTATGGCGATCGCTTAATCCATCGGAGCATAAGAGTAAAAGCCCATCTTCTTCGATAATTAACCGTTGCACATGGGGTACTAATTCATGGTTATCCGCATGTTGCACTCCCAAGGCCTGAATCAGTTGCATGGCATTATCCTGAGCGGCGGCTTGACGGTGGCAACACTCGCCTTTCGTCACTTGCCAATGGGCAAAATCATCATCCTGGGTTAATAATTGACAATAATCGGGCGTAATCCAATAGGCGCGGCTATCGCCGACATGGGCTAAATAGAGTTCGTGGGCGTTGGGAAAATCTAAACCAAAGGCTGTTTTTACGGTTTGGGCAATTTGCAGAGCCATCACTAGGGTAGTGGCCATTCTTTCCCGGCCAGAGCGCCCCTTCATATCATTTTGGGTCGCAATCAGATTATTAACAATGCGAATCACAGAGGTCATATGGTCAATCCAGATGGTTGGCTCGACCACTTCCGTTTGTTCTGCCAATTCTAAGAGTAATCCTTGTACTTGTAATTTGACGCTGCGCACGGCCAACTCGCTGGCGACTTCGCCCCCTTCATGACCATCGAGTCCGTCACAAACGATCGCCAATTCCCGAATCCGATCGAATTCTGGGGTAAGATTGCCATTTTGGGAAACCGCAATTGGATAACAGCTATCTTCATTATGCGATCGCACCGTGCCTGCGTCTGTCCCCCCAGAAGTCGTAATTTTTAAGGGTAATTCTGCCGCTAATTCTAATAACATCTGATTCAAGGAAGCTGAGATCGTGTCCCAACGTTTACCTTCCTCGATCTCCTGACATAGGGTACTCAGTCGTTCCTGGATATCGGAACTACAGCCCTCTATCCAGGTTTGCCAACAGCGAGAGAGGACGGCTACATTCGGGGGTGACGAAGTAAAAATCAATTCTCGTAGGTGAATTCGCCAGCCTTGCACTCGGATATTGTCTGCCGTTAGTAGACTTGCCCCAGCTTGAAAGGCGTTTAAGGGGTTCCAGAGTTGACTTAATTGCCATAACCAATAGACTTGACGCACAGGGGGAGTTTGGGGCCAAGTTTCGGTAATGGAGGGGTAGAGGGTTCCGTCTGGAGTGATAGGGATGCGATCGAGCAGTAGGATGAGGGGATGACCGGGGATTTCCACACTGCCGTAGAGTTGGGGTAGATGGAGAAGATAGGAAGCCAGATGTAAATAGGCTAATACTTTTGGATCGGAGAGATCGGGGATCGGGGGCAAGCTTTGAGGTTGAGTATCCTGCCAAATTTGGGGCCCAACCACCTGATATCGGTTAGCGACAATTTCCCCCACAGGAATTGACGATCCCTTGACTGCCCAGAGATAGCACTTGGATGTGTTCATACAAACCCTCCAACCCTAAAGATTAGGTTAATTATTCGACGCGATCGCTCTTTGCATAGATTAGGCTATTTTTAGGGATTCATCGATCCTCTTTTCTGACTCAACCCTGTGTTCGTAAAATCAGCATGGCTCTCAATCCTGTATTTATTTGGCTGATTGCTGGCTTTATCCTCTGCGCGATGGAACTGGTAACCCCCACTGCTTTTATCGAATTAATGATGGGACTTGGAGCTTTGGCGGTGGCTGGGGTTGCCTTCTTGTTTCCTCAATTAACGTTAGGGATACAAATTGGCCTTTGGATGGTGTTCTCTTTGGGGTTAGTCTTGGGATCTCGCAAACTCTTACCCAAGCGGACTGCCTATAGTATTCAAGATTCCAAAGAAGCACAAACCTTAACTCAAATTTTACCCGGTCAACCGGGACGAGTGTTATACGAAGGGAATTCTTGGCGGGCTATGTGCGATGACCCCCAAGGGGCGATCGCTCCTGATGAAATGGTTTACGTTCTCCGTCGAGAAGGAAATACTTTAATTGTAATTCCCCAAAAAATGCTCAATTCTTAAATCATTTGCATGTGATAATATGGAGGTTTTCTCATGGGTGAACTATTTGGATTACTCGTCGCTCTTTTTGTCGGTGGTAGTGCTTTGTCTTGCGTCAAAGTGGTTAAGCAAAGCGAACAGATGCTTGTGGAAAGTTGGGGTAAATATAATGGTAAGAAACTCGAACCGGGTTTAAATTATTTGATCCCTATAATGGAGTCTATTTCCTTCAAAGAAACCACTCGCGAAAAAGTTCTTGATGTACCCGCCCAACAATGTATTACCCGCGATAATGTATCGATTAGCGTCGATGCAGTCGTCTATTGGCGGATCATGGATTTAGAAAAAGCCTATTATAAGGTAGAAAATTTGCACGCGGCAATGACCAATCTCGTGCTAACTCAAATCCGCGCCGAAATGGGTAAATTAGAGTTAGACCAAACCTTTACCGCACGTTCGGAGGTTAATGAAGCTCTCTTGCGAGAATTGGATATTGCCACCGATCCTTGGGGGGTGAAAGTCACGCGGGTGGAATTGCGGGATATTGTGCCCTCTAAAGCCGTGCAAGATTCCATGGAACTACAAATGTCTGCCGAGCGCAAAAAACGGGCAGCCATTTTAACGTCGGAAGGGGAAAGAGATTCCGCCGTTAACAGTGCAAAAGGTCGGGCAGAAGCCCAAGTTTTAGATGCAGAAGCGCGGCAAAAAGCAGCGATTTTAGATGCAGAAGCGCAACAAAAAGCCACTGTTTTAAGGGCGCAAGCGGAACGGCAACAAGCGGTATTAAAAGCTCAAGGAACAGCCGAAGCCATGCAAATTGTGACGAAGATGCTGAAAACCGATCCAAGGGCAAAGGATGCACTGCAATTTTTAATTGCCCAAAACTACATGGAAATGGGTATGCAAATAGGCAGTAGCGAGAGCAGTAAGGTGATGTTTATGGACCCTCGGAGTATTCCGTCTGCCCTAGAAGGAATGCGCTCAATTGTCGGTGATGCAACGACTTCGTTAGACTCAGGAGCATTGAATACGATACCTTCTGAGTTAGACCAAGATTTACAAGCTTTGCGATCGCCCTCTTCAAAGCTCTGAAGTAGGTAACAATTGACATTGTTCACAGAGTCCAAAGAACTCCAGGGTATGATAAAAAATTTTGAACTCGTAGGATTGTTGTAGAGCGATTTCTAAGTCATGAACTGGACATTCAGGGAGCATAATTGATTGACCACATTTTAAACAGGTTAAATGGTGTCGATCCTGTTCAATAGAGGTATACACGGCTTCCCCATTAGTCAAGGTGCGAGATTGAATCGCACCTTTTTGTTTGAGTCCTTCTAGAGCGCGATAGATAGTGGCTAGTCCAGTCGTTTGACTGCGACTGCGCAGTTCAACGTAGATATCCTGAGCAGAGAGCGATCGCTGAATGTCTTTGAGAAGTGTAATAATTTTTTGTTGACTGCGAGTATACTTAGATGTCATGACCAACCCATGAGATAGGTTTTTCACCTCTCACTGATATAAGAAGCACGAGTAATTGTTTATGATAACGGGTTTGAGACTATTGTTCAATCGACGATCTGTATATGCTAATCTTAACCCAGATTATCAATTACGATAATTCTAGCATCAATTTATGTCTTATTCCTATCCTTTTTCTGACTAATGATAACTCGGAGAAAATAAAATGTTGAACTTACCGGACTATGAAGAAAGTTCTATAATTTACAGTGGACATCGTACCCTAGTCTATCAAGGGCTTGAACAAAGTAATAAGAGTTCAGTCATTATCAAAGTACTCCGCAATCCTAACCCTACATTTAACGAATTAGTTCGCTTTCGTAATCAATACAGCGCGTAGCGCTGTATTGAGGTACAATGTAAGGTGAAGAAATTTGAGGGATCTTAAGAGGAAATGAAAGCATATTCAGTAGATTTACGAGAAAAAATAGTCAAAGCTAATTTAATCGAAAAAAACTCAATTAGACAAGTATCTAGGAGGTTTTCGGTAAGCAAAAGCTTAGTGCAAAAATTAGTAAAACAACAAAAAAATGAGGGACATGTAGAGCCGAAACGTCCAGTAAAACCCCAGTTAAGTTATCTGAATAATGCTGAATCTCAACAACAAGTCAAAGAGTTGGTGGCACAACATCAAGATGCGACTTTAGCCGAACTGTGTGAATTATTTGCAGAACTCACAGGAAATTGGGTGAGTGCTACAGCCATGTGGCGGTGTTTACAAAAATTAGGACTATCTCGTAAAAAAAACACGATGCAGTAGTCAAGCAGCAACTCAAAGAGGACAAAAATTGAGAGTAGAATAGGGGGAAAACGTTAAAGAGATAGAGCCAGAGAACTTAGTATTTATAGACAAAACGGGGATTCTACTGGGAGAAAATTGCCCTTATAGCCACTCAGAGGTAGGGACAAGAGTCAGGGAAATGAAACCTTTTTATCGAGGAGAAAAAGTTACCTTAGTTGGGGCGATTACTCAAGATAAAGTTTTAGCTTTGATGACCCTTGATGGCTCTTTATACACCGCTGCTTTTAAGGTCTTTATTGACCCTTTTCTTGTTCCTAAATTATGACCAGGGGCAGTCATTTTCATGGATAAATTGGCGATTCATAAAAGGGAATCTATTGTCAAGAAAATTGAAGCGGTTGGCGCAAGTGTCATCTATTTATCTCCCTACTCTCCAGATTTTAATCCAATTGAAATGTGGGGGTCACAACTGAAGTCTTTTATTATGGATTTTTCTCCAACTACCCCCGCTATGATTGATACTCTTTTGGCTGTAGCCCTTGACTTAATTAATCCGGAACATTTGAGAAATTGGTTTGCTCATTGTTGTTACTGTATCTCATGACAGCGCGAAGCGCTGTAAGTGTCAAAGGCCAATATGGCACTGGATCGACTATGCCGAGATTGCGATCGATAATTTTGTAAGAAAATGCTTGAGAGTCAACCATCTTGCGATCGCTTGCTATACTTCCCCTAAAGACAATACCTTCGCCAAAACCAAAAATGCCTTGATTCGTAGGTTGGGTTGAGGAACGAAACCCAACCTACGGGAAAATGGCGAAGGTATTGCTAAAATGGAAACATATTTTTTGGGTAATATGCCATGACGCAAGGTACTGCCAGAGTTGTCCCCCGCTTAACAGCGCAGGAATATTTGGAATGGGAAGTCCAACAACCCCTACGCTACGAATATTTTAATGGGGAAGTGTTTGCGATGGCAGGGGGAACACTGCCCCATGCAGATATTGCCCTAAATTTGGCAAGCCTCCTGCGAGAACCGTTACGGGGGCGCTGCAAAGTGCGTAACTCTGATGCCAAGGTGGGCATCACCGATGAGGGACCGTTTACCTATCCAGATCTTAGTATTAGCTGCGACGATCGCGATCGCACCGCCCGAGAATTTATCCGCTATCCCTGCATCATTATTGAAGTGCTTTCTCCAAGTACGGAGGCTTACGATCGCGGGGGGAAGTTCGCCCTGTACCGTCGTCTCTCAACGCTACAAGAATATGTTTTAGTGAGTTCTGAAACCAAAACAGTTGAGATTTTTCGGCGGGATGCTGTTCGAGAGTGGCGATTCATTCCTTACAGTGAAGGTGATACGATTGAGTTGATGAGTTTGGGAATTACGTTATCGCTAAATGCTATTTATGAAGATGTTGTTTTAGAGTTAGAGGATGAAGGAAGTGAAAAAAAGTAGCACTGTTTATCAGCATAAATCTATTAAAGTGCGATCGCCAATTTGGCGTATCTGGAAGAACATCAGGATTATCATTGTCTGATGGTTTACACTGGGTGAATCCCTCACATCTCATGCACTAATTTAGTGAGATCAAGGCACTACACAATCAGCAATTGCACTCTCTACTCCCTAAAAAGTATATTAACTTTTGTTACGCGATCGCCCTGTTGACCCAAGAGAAATCTTAAACTCGCCTTGATGAGTTGCTCGATAAGAACACCTTTTATGGCTTATTTTTGGTTTAAAGCATTCCACCTGATCGGTGTTGTGGTCTGGTTTGCAGGCTTGTTTTATTTAGTTCGTCTCTTTGTTTACCATGCTGAAGCCTCAGAACGAGATGAACCGGCACAAACCATTCTCAAGGCGCAATACAAAATTATGGAAAAGCGCCTCTATCATATTATTACCATGCCTGGAATGGCCGTTACCGTGGCAATGGCGATTGGTTTAATTTCTACAGAACCGGAAATTTTAAAGTCGGGTTGGCTACATATTAAACTAGCTCTGGTTACTGCGTTACTGGCCTATCATTTCTATTGTGGACACATTATGAAACGGTTAGCATCTGGTGAATGCAACTGGACAGGTCAACAATTTCGCGCTTTAAATGAAGCCCCAACAGTGTTGTTAGTTGTTATCGTTCTTTTGGCTGTATTTAAGGGAAGTTTACCTTTAGATTTAACAACTTGGCTCATTTTTGGGCTGGTTGTGTCGATGGTAGCTGCGATTCAACTTTATGCGAAGAAACGTCGCCAAGATAAGGAAAAAATGTTGGAACAGATTGAACAAAAAACATCGGCTTCATCAGCCAGTTAACCTAATCTTAGATGACCCGAAACCCCCGAAAGACAAGAGATGCTTTGTCTTTCGGGAAATGGGAAGAGGCGATCGCGATCGATATTGTGATTGACCAAAAACAAACAGTGTGATATATTCTACAAAAGGTATGGCAGATAAAACGTTTAAAAGTAAAAAATATCGTTTTTTCGCAAGAGAATCGATTATGGTTGACAATCGTATTAAAAAAAGCGATGGGTTGGCTTGTCTTTTTATTGTTATCAGGCAGTATTGTTTGTTTTCTCCTGATCGAACGAGGTTACAGCGCTTCGCGCTGTTATAAGGTACAATAACAACAATGAGCAAACCAATTTCTTAAATGTTTAGGATTAATTAAGTCAAGGGCTACAGCCAGAAGAGTATCAATCATAAAGGGAGTAGTCGGAGCAAAAGCTAGAATAAAAGACTTTAGTTGTGACCCCCACATTTCAATCGGATTAAAATCTGGAGAGTAGGGAGATAAATACATGACACTCGCCCCCACTGCTTCAATTTTGCTCAGAATAGATTCCCTTTTATGAAT